>JASLDZ010000352.1 GCA_030151985.1 Caulobacteraceae bacterium
GGGCTCGGGATCGACTACCGCGGCCTCTACCGGGCGCAGGCGCTGGTGAGCGCCTCGAACTTCTCCGCCAGCATCCAGCGCTGGGTCGAGGCGTTGGGGCGCGAGCCGGCCGCTGGCGAACTCGGCCCGCTGGCGCGGCGGGGCTATGCCGCGGGCCAGGCGATCACCGGCCAGCAGGCGCTTTGGGGCTGGCAGCAGCTGCGCCTCTACAACCGCGAGATCCTGACTCGCTTCGAGGACTTCGACGTCTTCCTGACGCCCACCATGTCGACGCCCTCGCCGCGGGTGGACTGGCTGGACCCGAACGCCGAGGACCTGAAGGCCTTCGACAGGAAGCAGGCCGACACCTACGGCCAGACGCCGCCGTTCAACTTCACCGGCCAGCCCTCGGTGTCGCTGCCGCTGTGGCAGTCGGAGGGCGGGCTGCCGCTCGGCATGATGTTCACCGGCCGCTTCGCCGACGAGGCCACGCTCTACCGGCTGGCGGGCCAGCTCGAGAAGGAGCTGCCGTGGAAGGACCGCAAGCCGCCGATCTGGAACTGAGCGCCCGGCGCGCGCATGCTGAGGGCCGGAGACCCGCCATGACCGACATCCTCGACCGCCCCCAGACGCTCGACTGGGACGCGATCGCCGCCGAAGGCCTGCCCGAGGTCGTGACCCTGCGGCGCGCCATCCACGCCGACCCGGAGCTCGGCCTGGACTGCCCGCGCACGACGCAGAAGATCAAGGCGGCGCTGGCCGGCCTGCCGCTGGAGTTCAAGGAGGGGCCCTCCACCACCGGGCTCGTCGCCATCCTGCGCGGCGGGCGCGGCAACGGCCGCACCGTGCTGCTGCGCGGCGACATGGACGCGCTGCCGATGCAGGAGGAGACGGGGCTGGAGTTCGCCTCGCGGACGCCCGGCCGCATGCACGCCTGCGGCCACGACGCCCACACCGCCATGCTGGTCGGCGCCGCCAGGGCCCTGTGCGCCCGGCACGACCAGCTCGCGGGGTCGGTCGTCTTCATGTTCCAGCCGGGGGAGGAGGGCCACAAGGGCGCGCGCCACATGATGGACGACGGCCTGCTCGCCGACCCGAGGCCCGACGCCGCCTTCGCGCTGCACATCATGCCCAACGCGCCGCGCGGCGTCGTCACCGGCCGGGGCGGGGCGATGATGGCCTCCACCGACACGCTGCACGTCACGGTCAAGGGACGCGGCGGCCACGCGGCCATGCCCCACGACGCGCGCGACCCCGTCCCCGTCGCCTGCGAGATCGTGATGGCGCTGCAGGCTCATGTCGCGCGGCAGGTGGCGGTGACCGACCCGGCGGTGCTGACGATCACCAAGATCACCGCCGGCACGACGCACAACGTCATCCCGTCCGAGGCGGTGCTGCTCGGCACGCTGCGCACCCTCTCGCCCGCCCGCCGGGCGGCGAGCCGCGAAGCCTTCCGCCGCATCGCCGAGCACGTCGCGCTCGCCCACGACATGACCGCCGAGGTGGCGCTGGAGGACGGCTATCCCGTCACGATCAACGACCCCCGCGCCGTGGACCTCACCCGCCGCACGGTCGCCGCCCTGTGGGGCGAGGAGGACTGGCGCACCATGGCGCACCCGGTGATGGGCGCGGAGGACTTCAGCTACGTTCTGGAGGAGACGCCCGGCGCGATGAGCTTCCTGGGCGTGGCGCCCGAGGGCGAGGACGCCGCCCGCCGCCCTCCGCTCCACAACACCCGCATGGTGCTGGACGAGGGCGCCATGGCGCGGGGCGTCGCCCTGCACTGCGCCCTCGCCGAGCGCTTCCTGGAGCACGGGTTCGACTGAGCGATCGCCCCGCTAGGTCGGCCAGGTCTGAGGGCTCATCGCCAGCACCTCGCCCGCGAGGTAGAGGGAGCCGGCGATCACCACGTGCGGCGCGGGGCCCTCGCCGCCCAGGGCGAACTCCAGCCCCGCCGACACGTCGGGCGCCGTCTGCGCGGGAAGGCCGTGGCGCGCCGCGGCCTCGGCCAGCGCCTGCGGCGGGGCGGCGGCCTCGGCCTCGAAGCCGACCGATACGACCGAGACGCCCGAGCCCGCCAGCGCGGCCATAATGCCGTCCACGTCCTTGCGGGCGAGCACGCCCATGACCAGCGCTACCGGGCGGCCATCGCGCGCCGACAGGCTACGGGCGAAGTCGGCGAGGGCGCGGGCCGCGTGCGGATTGTGGCCGCCGTCGAGCCACAGGTCCGCCCCCCGCGCCGCCGCACGCTCGGCCAGGGGGCCGGCCGTCAGCCGCTGCAGGCGCGCCGGCCAGACGGCGGAGGCGACGCCGTGCGCGAACGCCGCCTCGTCGATCCGGGCGTCGCCCCACGCGCGCAGCGCCGCGACCGCAAGCCCCGCGTTTGCGACCTGGTGCGCGCCGGGCAGAGACGGCGCCGGCAGGTCGAGCAGCCCCTCGCCGAAGGAGACCGCCAGCCGCCCGCGCTCGCTCCACGCGTCCCAGTGGCGCCCCGCCAGCAGCAGCGGCGCGCCGACCTTGGCGGCCTCGGCCTCGATCTCGGCGAGGACCGCCTCCGGCTGGTGGGCGACCACCAGCGGGCGGCCGGGCTTGGCGATGCCCGCCTTCTCGCGCGCGATGCCGGAGAGCTCCGTCCCCAGGAACTCGGCGTGGTCGTAGTCCACCGGCGCGATGACGCTGACCGCGCCCTCGACCACGTTGGTGGCGTCGAACCGGCCGCCGAGGCCGACCTCGATCACCGCGAGGTCGGCGGGGGTCTCGGCGAAGGCCAGGAGGGCGGCGGCCGCGGTGATCTCGAAGAAGGTGATGGGCTGACCTGCATTGGCCGCCTCCACCCGCGCCAGCACCTCGGCCAGCCGGTCGTCGGAGATCAGCGTCCCGGCCAGCCGGATGCGCTCGGCGAAGCGCACGAGGTGCGGCGAGGTGAAGACGTGCGTGCGCAAGCCCGCCGCCTCCGCGATGGCGCGGACGAAGGCGACGGTGGAGCCTTTGCCGTTGGTGCCGGCGACGTGGATCACCGGCGGCAGGCGGTGTTCGGGATGGTCGAGGTCGGCGAGCAGCCGCCGCAGCCGGTCGAGGCTGAGGTCGATGACCTTGGGGTGCAGCCCGCGCAGTCGCTCCAGCGCGGCGTCGTGCGGGCGCAGGTGGTCGGTCATGGACGCGACCGCCCAGGCCCCCCCCGCTTGCGGGGGAGGTGGCGCGAGGCCGCAGGCCGACGCGACGGAGGGGGCCCGCGTTCGGACATTCGCCCCCTCCGACCGTCGCTTCGCTCCGGCCACCTCCCCCGCAAGCGGGGGAGGTCTGAGAGAGGCGTCACGCCGCCTTGGCCTTCCACGCCTCGCGCCCGAGCCGCAGCGTGGTCAGCACATCGCCGATCACCGCGGGCAGCTCGCGGCGGGGGACGACGCGGTCGACCATGCCCTTGTCGACCAGGTACTCGCTGCGCTGGAAGCCGGGGGGCAGCTTCTCGCGGATGGTCTGCTCGATCACCCGGGGGCCGGCGAAGCCGATCAGGGCGCCCGGCTCGGCCAGGTGCAGGTCGCCCAGCATGGCGTAGCTGGCGGTGACGCCGCCGGTGGTCGGGTCGGTGAGCACCACCACGTAGGGCAGCTTGACGGCCTTCAGCTCCTGGATGGCGAGCGTGGTGCGCGCCATCTGCATGAGGCTGAGCGCGCCCTCCTGCATCCGGGCGCCGCCCGCGGCGGTGTAGGCGACCAGCGCCGCCTCGCGCCTGACCGCCTCCTGCGCGGCGGCCACGAACGCCTCGCCCGCGGCCATGCCGAGCGACCCGCCCATGAAGGCGAAGTCCTGCACCAGCACCACGGCGGGATTGCCCCTGATCTCGCCGTAGGCCGAGACCACCGCGTCCGGCTCGCCTGTGGCCTTGCGGGCCGAGGCGAGACGTTCGGGGTAGGGCTTGCCGTCGAAGAAGTGCAGCGGGTCCTCAGGGACCGAGACCTTGGGCAGCACCGTGTAGTCGCCGTCGTCGAAGGTGTAGGCGAAGCGCAGCTTCGGCCCGATCCGCATGTGGTGGCCGCCGGGCGTGACCCACTGCAGCGCCTCCAGGTCGGCGCGGTAGATCAGCTCGCCGGTGTCCGGCGCCTTGATCCACAGGTCCTCCGGCGTGTCCTTGCGCTGCACGAGGCGGCGCACGCCCGGCGCGATGCGCGAGAGCCAGCCGCGGGGGGCGGGGCCGTCGTGGCCGGCGGAGGCGGCGTTCGCCTCGTCCTCCTCCGCGCGATTGGTCGGGCCGCGGCGGGGCGGCGGCTTGGGCGGATTGCGGGGAGGCTGAGCCATCAGGCCGGCTCCTCTACGCCCTGCGTAAGGCGCGCGCCATGCACCGCCTCGGCCAGCGCCCGCGCCTTGGCGAGCACGGCGGCGACCGGATCGCTCCCATCGGCCTGGGCGCGCGCGATCTCGTCCACCAGCGCCGAGCCCACCACGGCGGCGTCGGCCACCCGCGCGATGGCGGCGGCGCGCTCGGGGGTGCGGATGCCGAAGCCGACCGCGACCGGCAGGCCGGTGGCGGCGCGAATGCGGGCGACGGCGGGGGCGACGGCGGTCTCGTCCGCTTCCAGCGTGCCCGTCACGCCGGCGACGGACACGTAATAGACGAAGCCGGAGGTGCGCCGCGCCACCACTTGCAGCCGCGCATCGTCGGTGGTGGGGGCGGTGAGCCGGATCAGCGCCACGCCGTGGACGTCGAGCGCGTCGGCCAGCGCGTCCGCCTCCTCCGGCGGTTGGTCGACCACGATCAGCCCGTCGATCCCGGCCTCGGCGGCCTCGGCGGCGAAGCGGGCGTAGCCGCGCACGAAGATCGGGTTGGTGTAGCCCATCAGGACGATGGGCGTATCCGCGCCGGTCGCCCGGAACCGCCGCACCATCTCCAGCACGCCGGTCAACGTCGTGCCGGCCGCCAGCGAGCGCTGCGCCGCGAGCTGGATCGGCACGCCCTCGGCCATGGGGTCGCTGAACGGGAAGCCGAGCTCGATCACGTCCGCCCCCGCGCCGGGCAGGCCGGCGAGGATGGCCTCGGAGGTCGCAAGGTCGTTGTCGCCCGCCATGACGTAGGCGACGAAGGCGGCGCGGCCCTCGGTCTTCAGGCGCGCGAACGTGGCGTCGAGACGGTTCAAGCCGCGTGCTCCATACCGCCCGCAAGCGCCTCGGCGATCGTGAAGACGTCCTTGTCGCCCCGGCCGCAGAGGTTCATCACCACGCAGCCGTCCGGGCCGACCTCGCGGGCGATCTCGCCGATGCGGGCGAGCGCGTGGGCGGGCTCCAGCGCGGGGAGGATGCCTTCCAGCCGGGAGCAGAGCTGGAACGCCTCCAGCGCCTCGGCGTCTGTGCAGGAGCGGTACTCCGCCCGGCCCACGTCCTTCAGCCAGGCGTGCTCAGGCCCTACCCCCGGATAGTCCAGCCCCGCGGAGATCGAGTGGGCGTCGATGATCTGGCCGTCGGCGTCCTGCAGCAGGTAGGTCTTGTTGCCGTGCAGCACGCCCGGCGCGCCGCCCGCCATGCTGGCCGCGTGCTTGGGCGTGGTCAGGCCGTGGCCCGCCGCCTCCACCCCGATCAGGCGCACGCCCTCGTCCTCCAGGAACGGGTGGAACAGGCCGATGGCGTTGGAGCCGCCGCCGATGCAGGCGACCGCCGCATCGGGCAGCCGCCCCTCCGCCTCCAGCATCTGCGCCCGAGCCTCGCGCCCGATCACGCTCTGGAAGTCGCGCACCATGGCCGGATACGGGTGCGGGCCCGCGGCGGTGCCGATGCAGTAGTAGGTGTCCGCCACATTGGTCACCCAGTCGCGCATGGCCTCGTTCATCGAGTCCTTCAGCGTGCCCGTGCCGCTGGTGACGGGGATCACCTCGGCGCCCAGGAGCTTCATGCGGAAGACGTTGGGCTTCTGCCGCTCCACGTCGGTGGCGCCCATGTAGACCACGCAGGGCAGGCCGAAGCGGGCGCAGAGGGTTGCGGTGGCGACGCCGTGCTGTCCGGCCCCCGTCTCGGCGATGATCCGCGTCTTGCCCATGCGCCGGGCGAGCAGGATCTGGCCCAGCGTGTTGTTGATCTTGTGCGAGCCCGTGTGGTTCAGCTCGTCGCGCTTGAAGTAGATCTTCGCGCCGCCGTGGTGCTCGGTCAGCCGTTCGGCGAGGTAGAGGGGCGAGGGCCGGCCGACGTAGTGCGCGCCCATCCGCGCCATCTCGGCCTGGAACTGCGGGTCCGCCTTGGCGGCGGCGTAGGCGCGCTCCAGCTCCAGCACGAGCGGCATCAGCGTCTCGGCCACGAACCGCCCGCCGTAGTCGCCGAAGCGGCCCTGGGCGTCGGGGAAGGCGGAGTAGTCGTTGGGCTTGGGGACGGGAGCGTTCAACACGGGCGCCTTCAGAGCCGCTTCACGGCGTCGAGGAAGGCCGTGATCAGGGCCGGGTCCTTTACCCCCGCCCCGCGCTCCACGCCAGAAGACACGTCCACCATCGGCGTCCCGGACGCGCGCACCGCCTCCGCCACGTTCCAGCGATCCAGGCCGCCCGCCAGGAACCAGGGCCGCGAGAACCGGCGGCCGGCCAGGAGCGTCCAGTCGAAGCGCGAGCCCGTGCCTCCGGGCAGGGCGGCGTCCCTGGGCGGGCGGGCGTCGAACATCAGGTGCTCCACCGCGCCGTCGTAGGCGGAGGCGGCGTCGATGTCGGCGGCGTCGGAGACGGGCAGCGCCTTGATCACGCCCACGTCCATGCGCCGGCCGATCGCGGCGGCGCGCTCCGGCGGCTCGCGGCCGTGCAGCTGCACGAGGTCGGGCGAGAGCGTCCGCGCCACCGTGTCGACCTGCGCGTCGTCCGGGTCGACCAGCAGCGCCACGACGCGAGCCCGGCCCCGCGCCGGCGCCGCCAGCCGGGACGCGGCCTCGGGCGCAAGGTTGCGCGGGCTCTTGGGGAAGAAGACGAAGCCCAGGTGCGAGGCTCCGCCGTCCAGCGCCGCGCGCACCGCCTCGGGCGTCGAGAGGCCGCAGATCTTGGCGGTCACGGGCATGGGGGCGAGGTCGCGGCGGTCACGGGAACGGGTTATGGGGGCGGGATGGACGATCACCAAGCCGCCTCCCCGCCCGAGGGCGACCGCGCGGGCGCTCCCGACGTGGCCGAGGTGTTCCAGCCGCTGGGGGGCCAAGAGCCCGCCCGCGAGGTGTGGATCGACCTGCATGACCCGGACGACAGCCGGGTCCAGGACGCGCACCTGCGCTGCGGCGCCCGCATCCCCACCCGCGAGGACCTGAGCGAGATCGAGAGTTCCAGCCGCCACTTCGTCGAGAACGGCGCTCTCTACCTGTCGCTGCCCCTGGTCGTGGGCGCCCTGACCGACGATCCGGCCCTGACGCCCGTGGGCTTCATCGTGACGCGCGAGCGGCTGGTGACGGTGCGCTTCGACCGGCTGCGCTCGTTTGAAACGGCGGCCGAGCAGTTCAAGGCGAGCCCGCCGAAGACGGGGCTGGAGGCCTTCACCGGCCTGATCGAGGCCCTGATCGACCGAAAGGCGGACCTGCTGGAGAAGCACGCGCAGGAGATCGACGAGCTGAGCCACGAGGTCTTCCGCCGCAAGCGCCAGAAGCGGCTGGACGGCGACTCCATGCGCGCGCTGCTGGCCAAGGTGGGCGTGATGGCCGACCGGGGGTCGAAGATGCGCACCAGCCTGGTGACGCTCGCGCGCGTGCTGCCCTTCGTGGTCGACGTCTCCGACGGCAGGCTGCCCGACGACCTGGCCGGGCGCCTCCACTCGGCCAAGGAGGACGCCGCCTCCCTGATCGGCTTCCAGGAAGGGCTGGCCAACAAGGTGCAGTTCCTGCTCGACGCGGCGCTGGGCTTCATCAACATCGACCAGAACGACGTGTTCAAGATCCTGACCGTGGTCAGCGCCGTGGGCGTGCCGCCGACGCTGGTGGCCTCCATGTACGGCATGAACTTCAAGAACATGCCGGAGCTGGGCTGGAAGTTCGGCTACCCTTACGCGCTCGCCCTGATCGTGATCACCACGCTGATCCCGCTGTGGTGGTTCCGGAAGAAGGGCTGGTTCTGACCGGCGGCTAGGCCAGCCAGACCATCTCGCGCGACTCCGACATCCCGCCCCGCGCCACGCTGGCGTAGGGGCGGCGCACGCCCGTGTAGAGGAAGCCGGCCTTCTCCAGCACCCGGCCAGAAGCGGGGTTGTCGGCGAAGTGGCCCGCCTGCAGCGCGCGGCGTCCCCACCCGTCCCGCGCCCAGCCGAGCGCCGCTCGCGCCGCCTCCGTCGCCAAGCCTCCGCCCCAGTAGGGCCGGCCGAGCCAGTAGCCGAAGTCCATCAGCGACGAGCCGTCCTCGGGCTTGAAGCCCATGACGCCGACCAGCCCCTCCCCCGGCAGCTCCACCGCGAAGCTCACGCCCGGCCAGTCGGCCGACAGCTCGACCGCGATGAAGGCGTCGGCGTCTTCGCGGCGGTACGGATGCGGCAGCTTCGCCGTCTGCCGCGCCAGCTCGCGGTCGTCAGCCAGCACCGCGATCCGCGCCGCGTCCGGGGGCGCGAGCGGCCGGAGCCGAAGCCGCGCGGTGACGATGATATCCTGTGCAGCCATGACATCCCCCTCCGGCGCTCGCCGGTCCGCCCGCGGGGAGGTGTCGACACGAAGACGGGGAGCCCGGTGATCCGGACTCCCCGCGGGTCTTTCGCGGTCCGGATCGGGGCCCCAGGCGCCGGTCCGGACGGTGTCGTCTGGATAGCGCCTATTCGGCGGGGGTCATCTCGGCGGCGGCGGCCGGCACGATGCTGACGTAGGTTCGGTCGTCGCGCTTGGTGGTGAACTTCACCTGGCCGGTGGCGGTCGCGAACAGGGTGTGGTCGCGGCCCAGGCCGCAGTTGTCGCCCGGCCAGAACTTGGTGCCGCGTTGGCGCACGATGATGTTGCCGGCCAGCACATGCTCGCCGCCGAACTTCTTCACGCCGAGGCGCTGGCCGGCCGAGTCGCGGCCGTTGCGGGACGAGCCGCCGGACTTCTTGTGAGCCATGGGAGGGTCTCCTTCGCTCTGATCTTACTCGGCCGACCCGGCGTCGTCGGACGCGGGCTTGGCCTTCTTGGCGCGGGGCTTCTTGGGCGCTTCCTCGGCGGCCATGGAGCCGGTCTCCTGCGCCGCGTCGGCGTCCACCGAGGTCTGCGGCCCTTCGGCGGGCGTCTCGCCCACGGGCTGCTCGACCATGGCGTCGGTGCCGGCGGCCTTCTTGGCGCGCGGCTTCTTGGCCGGCGTCTCGGCGGCGAGCTCCTGGGCGAGCTTGGCGGTCTGCACCTCGTCCAGCTCGGCGCCGGCGGGCTCGAAGAAGGGCTCGACCTCCATCGATCCGGCGGCGAGGCCGTCGCGGCGGGCGAGGCCGCGGGCGCGGGCCACCAGCTCCGAGCGAGGCGTCAGATCGACCGTCCCGTCCCACTTGGCCGACTGGCCGGCGCCGGTCAGGCCGGTGACGCGCAGCACGGTCTCGGGCTGGCGATGGCCGTTGGTGCGGCGGTAGCCCTGGCGGCGGATCTTCTTGAACACCTTGATCTTCGCGCCCTTGCGCGTCTCGATCAGGGTGGCGGTGACGACCGCGCCCTCGACCAGGGGCGCGCCGACGGTCACGCCGCCTTCGCCGCCCAGCATCAGCACCTTGTCGAAGGCGACCTCG
>JASLDZ010000392.1 GCA_030151985.1 Caulobacteraceae bacterium
TTTTGTGCGATAGGGGGTCGCGGGTGCAGCCAGAGCGCGGCCGCGATGATCGCGCCCAAAACCATCGCGCCGCCAGTCGCCCCAACGCTCAGCGCCCATCGCGGCGAAGGATGAACGGCGTTGGGCGGGGCGGGCCTCGTCGGCGCTTCGGGCGAAGGCGCCGGAGCGGGCGCTTCGGACTGGCGTCGAAGCCACCGTTCCACCTCGGCGGTGTCTGCATACACGGCGGAGCGGTTCTCGCCTGGGAGGCGATGGGCAGGAAAGCCCCGCTGCTGCCAGCGACGGACCGTACGTTCGTCGACCTGCAGATGGTTGGCGATCTGCTTCCACCCGCGCAGCCTTCGCGAGCCTGGGGAATCGGCGGTGGGCTTCATGTCCGCTGCACAAGCGCCGTTCTATTCGTGCCTATCGGGAGCCTAGCCGCCGCGGCCGCGGCTGCAACCCGATCTCTTCGTCGCGCCGCACCGGCCGCGAGCTCTCCCAGGCGCAGCGCGAAGAGTCCGTTCATGCCCGCTCAAGTCCGGTGAAGCCGGCTGCGCGGGCGCGGCGCATTGCGGAGAGTGCGTCGCTCACGCAGCGGCCTTTCGGCTCAGTCGAGCTGTGGCTTGGATGCCGCGAGCGTGAGCTTGGAGAGCGGAGATCGGAAGATGAGGTTTGGGGGGATGATCGGGACGCTTCGGAACGCAGGGGACCTCCGGATAGAACGGCGTCTGGGGGAGTGGCGCCCGGTCGCGGGCATGATGGGCTTGGCCTGCGGCCTGGCCATCGCGTCGTCCGCGCTCGCCCAACCGGGATGGACCGCCCGCGCGCAGGCCAGCGGGGGCAACGGCTACACTGGCTATGCCCAGTGCGGCAGTTCCGACCACCAGGTCGACTGCAACCAGATCAACGGCATTGCGTCGGGCTCGGTGACCTACGCCAATGGCGGAGCCACAGTAACGGCGAGCGGCGACTGGTCGAACGCGCAGAACGCTCCGCCCGGAGATCCCTCGGCGACCGCCACCGGAACCGTGACGGCCGACCTAACCCACGCCACCATCCGGCAGAGCGACGGCAACAATCTCGCGCAAAGCGGGACGGCGGGGCTGCTAAAGGACAACCTGACGTTCGCGCTTCCCGACGCGGGCACGGTGTACGAGATCCCCTTCGCCTATCGCTTTGAAGGCGACTTGAGCGGGGCTTCTGGATCGCTGCCGGACATCAACGGGACCTATTACTACCATCCGGGGCTGTACGCTCAGAGCTATCTGGGACTGGGTTCCGGGAGCATCAGCAGCACGCAGTCCATCGGCGAGAGCGGCCTGCCGGTCTACAGCCCGCCCGACACCGGCTTGAGCAACGGCGCCGGGCAGTGGACCAACGTGGTGGTGACCCAAAGCGCCTATGGATACAGCATCAGCGGAGATGTGCTTATCGGGGGTGGGTGGGGCGACCAGCTGGGCTTCGACATGCAGTCTCAAGTGTCCTGCGGGGACAGCTACGGCCAGGCCACTTGCGACTTCGGCCACACCCAGGCGTTCGACTTCGGTCAACTTCCACCGGGCGTTAGTTTCACATCGGACTCCGGCGTGTTCCTGATCGCGGACACGGTCCCCGCAGCTCCGGAGCCGAGTACGTGGCTGTTGATGGTGGGGGGCGTGGCGGGGCTCGGCCTGGCGTTGCGGGCGCGGCGAAAGGCTCCCCGCCCGCTTACCGCTTAAGCGTGCAGAACCGGCGTCCCGTCGCGGATCGCATCTTGAAGGCGACCAGAGCCGCTTCGGCCCCCGCTCAGGATCTGGGTCTTGTCGTCTGCGCCGCCAGCGACCGTTCGGCGGCGAAGACGCTATGGCGCGCCAACCCATCAGCAGACGACCCACCCGCTGGGGCCGGAGCGGAGGCGCGGATCACGCCGGGTGATGACGACCCAGCCGCTCTCGCCAGGGCGGCCGAAAGAAAGCCGGAGGAGAGCCCCGGTCTACGGCTCGAGAGCGGCTTTGCGCATCGGGCGTTCCGGACGCTGGCGCAAAGGCTCGATACGCCGAGCCGATCCGTTAGCGCCGCTCCGGGCAGGACGCCGAAAGCGAGCTTCGGGTCAGCCCGCGTTCCCCCGCCGAGGGTTCACGCGTTCCCCGCATGTAGCCTCGAGCGGGCTGGCGGAGCTACGATGGAGGGGTCTTTCGCAACCAGGGCGACGACATTGCGGAGCAGCGAAACGTCAGACCAAGGCCACTGGGTTCGAAGGGAGGCTGATCAGCTTCTCACCGATATGCCCGAGACACCCCTTCTCGCGCTTGCGTCCGAATTGGAGGCAAAGGCCCTCGTGTTCGACGAGGGTCCGCAGATGGCCCACGAGATCGCCTCTGAACTGCGCCGCCGGGCCGCGGCCGGCGTTCGGTTCTGGCCTTCGCCGACGTTG
Organism: Caulobacteraceae bacterium; assembly: GCA_030151985.1. Classification (GTDB taxonomy): domain Bacteria; phylum Pseudomonadota; class Alphaproteobacteria; order Caulobacterales; family Caulobacteraceae; genus JASLDZ01. The sequence continues at coordinate 2,396 of JASLDZ010000392.1, forward strand.
GTCAAGGAGGAGCCTAGCCTGTAGCCCTGAGCGGTTGGGCGCCACGCTTCGTACTTTCCACGGCATCGCCAATTGCGCGTATCGACCTGAACCGCCGCTGCTGCACGCTCCATTCCACCGTCCAGCCGCCGGTCTGACCCGATCGGTTGCGGACGAGCTCAAGCTGGACGGCAGGGGGGCCGACGCGCCGCCTTGGAGCTTCACTGGAGACTGAACTGGTCCGCCAGCGTGTCATCGCGGCGCTCGTCCCATCGAGATCGGGCGTGATCAGGAAGACAAAGGCGCCGCTGCGACGCGCCTGAAGGTTCAGCCGGCGCGTGACCGCTGTGTCGGCGAGCGCGGAGCCCCGCCGCAATTCAAGGATGAGGAAGGGCGCCACCTGCGCTCGGAGCGCCTCATCCACCACCTGCAGCGCCTCGGTTCCGTCATGGGATCGCACGAAGACCGCTCGAGCCATGCTGACGCCGAAAGCCTCCAGCCCTGGCCCATGCAGCTGCCCGTGCTCGCGCACGGCGTCTTCCTCCTGCACCACGAAAAGTTCGACCGCGGGCTCGTTCCTCGGCCCCGCCGCCAAGGCCGCGAGCGCCAGAAGATAGCGC
>JASLDZ010000409.1 GCA_030151985.1 Caulobacteraceae bacterium
GGATGCGCCGCAGCGCGAGGCCGGCGAGGACGTGTCGATGCCGAAGCAGATCATGCGCCAGGCTCCGTACCTGCGACGCTACGCGCGGGCGCTGACCGGCTCGCAGGACCGCGGCGACGCCCTGGTGCACGACGCCATGCGACACCTGCTGGAAGGCCGCGGCGAACTCGACCCCGACGTCCCCCTGCGGCTGGCGCTGTTCCGCGCGCTGCATGCTCGCTGGCGGGAGCAGGCCGGCTCCGCACCGCCCGCCCCCGCGTCCGGGGCGGAGGAGCGGCTCCAGACGCTGTCGCCCGCGCATCGGGCGGCGCTCCTGCTGGTGTCGATGGAGGGCTTTCCCGCGCGCGAGGCCGCCCAGGTCATGGACCTGTCCACGGCCGAGTTCGACGCCCTGATGGCCGAGGCCGAGGCGCAGCTGGCCAAGCAGCTGGCCACCGATGTGCTGATCATCGAGGACGAGCCGATCATCGCGCTCGACCTGACCCGGCTGGTGCGCGAACTCGGCCACCGGGTCGCGGCCGTGGCGGCGACGCGGGACGAGGCGGTGACGGCGGCGCGCCAGGCGCGGCCTGGGCTCGTGCTGGCCGACATCCGGCTGGCCGACGGCTCCAGCGGCATGGAGGCGGCGACCGAGATCCTGAAGAGCTTCGACATCCCCGTGATCTTCATCACCGCCTTCCCCGAGCACCTGCTCACCGGAGAGCGGCCGGAGCCGGCCTTCCTGATCACCAAGCCGTTCCGCGAGGAGGCGGTGAAGGCGCTGATCGGCCAGGCCCTGTTCTTCCACGGCTCGACGGCGGAGCGGCAGCCCGCCTGAACCCGCGCCTCCGGGAACCCCGTCGGAAGCTTGGGTGTTGTGACGCCGACAGCAGGAGTGTTCCCCATGACCGACGCGACCCGCAGCACCACGCTCGGTGTCGGCGACGAGGCCGCCGCCAAGACGACGCGCGACCTGAAGGCTGATGCGAAGTCCGCCGCCAACGCCGCCGCCAAGCGCGCGCAGGAGACGGCCGACCACGTGCGCCGCACCGTCGGCGAGCAGGCGGACGTGGCGCGCGAGTGGGCGCAGGACCAGGCCGACGTGCTCCGCGACACCGTGCAGACCCGCCCGTTCATCGCCGTGGGCGTGTCCGCGGCCTCCGCCTTCGCCGCGGGCCTCGTGCTGGGCGTGCTCCTGACCCGCCGCTGAGGATCAGCGCGGCCGGCACCCCGCGTCGGAACCGTCGCCGCTCGACGCCTTCAGCCGTTTCTCCCACAGCTGCTGCATCAGCGTCTTGGGCAGCGTCTCCAGGCGCAGCACCGGCGCGCCGTCGGCCAGGAGGTCGAAGCGCTTGTCCGTCCGCGCGCGCCACTCCGCCAGCGTGATGCGGCCGTCGAAGTCAGTGTCGGCCGCGGTGATGGGCTCCGGCTCGTCCAGGTAGCCGAACAGGCCGGCGCCCTGCGCCTGCCGGTCGCCGGCGCGGATCGGCCCCCGCCGCTGCGGACCGTTCTCCTGGGAGCGCCCGCGCCGGCCGCCGAACAGGGAGGTGTCCATGCCCTCGTCGGCGCGCAGCGAGGCGATGCGCGGCAGGATCTCGGGGGCGATCTTCTCCTCGTAGGCCTGGGTCTCCAGCCCGTCGATCACGCCGTCGCCGTTGGCGTCGTACCGGCGGAAGGCGCGTTCGGCGTCCGCCATGAACTCCGCGCGGGTGAGGGCGCCGTCGTGGTCCGTATCGGCCGCCGCGAACCACCGCGCGGCGACGTAGGGCTCGCCGGGCGCGCCCCGGAACGGCTCCCCGGAGGGGCTCAGGAACAGGTTCTCCGCCCGGATCGGCGTCGCCGGGTCTCCGCCCCGGCCTGACGCGCAGGCGGCGGGGAGGGCGGCGAGGGCGGCCGCCAGCAGCCAGGCGGGCCTCACGCGGCGTTCCTCGACCGGGCCAGCGGCAGGCGCGCCCGCGCCCGAAGGCCGCCCTGGGGCAGGTTCTCGAGCTCCGCGTCGCCGCCGTGCGCGCGGGCGATGGTGCGCACCACCGCCAGCCCCAGCCCGACGCCCCCGGTCTGGCGGCTGCGGGAGGGTTCGCCGCGGCGGAAGGGTTCGAACAGGGTCTCGCGCTGCGCCTCCGGCACGCCGGGCCCCTCGTCGTCCACCTCCAGCACGGCCGCGCCGTCCTGCGCGTAGACCCGCGCGCGGGCCCGGCCGCCGAACTTCACCGCGTTGTCCAAGAGGTTGCCCGTGAGCCGGCGCAGGGCGAGCGCGTCGCCGTCGACCAGCGCGTCGGAGCCGTCGCCGACACTGACGGCCAGCCCGGTGTCGGCCATCTCGCCCGCGACGTGCGCGACCAGCGCCCGCAGCTCCACCGGCCGCCGTTCGCCCGCGTGGCTGGCGTCGCGCACGAAGGCCATCACCGCGGCGATCATCGCCTCCATCTCCTCGATGTCGGCGTCCATCTTTGGCCGCAGCGCCTCGGGCGCGGCCTCCACCCGGAAGCGCAGGCGGGTGAGGGGGGTGCGCAGGTCGTGGGCGATGGCCGCGATCATGCCGGTGCGGTCGTCCACGTAGCGGCGCAGGCGCTCCTGCATCTCGTTGAAGGCCGCGGCCGCCCGCTCGATCTCGGGCGAGCCGTGCAGGGCCAGCGGAGGCGCGGTCGGGTCACGGCCCAGCCGCTCCGCCGCCGCCGCGAACAGCGCGAAGGGGGCCGCCAGCCCCCGCGCGAACAGGTAGGCCACCGGCGCCAGCACCACGAGGCTGAGCGCGAACCACAGCAGCACGCGCTGCTGCCAGGTGCCGAGCAGCCCCACCTCGAACACGCGCAGCTCCGTCCAGCGCCCGTCGGGACGCCGCACGGCGGCCTCGAACGGGGCCACGACGAAGTGGTCCGCGCCCTTGTCCAGCGGCTCGGGGTTGAACTGGCGGCGCATGGTGCGCACCGACCGGCGCACCGGCATGCGCTCGGCGTCGAGGAGCTCGAGCCGCACGTCCTCGACGGGTCGTCCCAGCCGCTCCGCCAGCTCCGAGCGCAGGAGCACGCCGACGGGCGAGTTGCGCACCATCCGGCCGGTGCCGGGGGTCGAGGCGACCTCCGCGCGCAGCTTGCTGCCGTTGCGCGCCCTGGTGACCTGCCCCTCCTGCCGCAGCGCCTGGGCCAGCTCGCTGACGCGGAAGAACTCCGGCGGGGGCGGGGGAAGGAAGTAGACGATCGCCAGGTTGATCGCCTGCGCGGCCGCCAGGCTCAGCACGATCACGCCGAGCATCTGCGCGAACAGAGGCGGCCGCCGGGCCAGGCCCCGACGGGGGGCGCTCGAGCGGGCGGCCGGCGCGGAGGTCATCGGCGGGTCACGCGCGCCATCAGCATGTAGCCCTCGTTGCGGATGGTGCGGATCAGGTC
>JASLDZ010000078.1 GCA_030151985.1 Caulobacteraceae bacterium
CCCCCGCTTGCGGGGGAGCCCGGAAAGACCGAGGCTGCGAAACGGGAACAGGCCTCCCCCGCGCGCGGGGGAGGTGGCGCGAGCGCAGCGAGCGACGGAGGGGGGAAGTCGCGGGTGTTCGCCTCGCCCCTCGCCCGCAGGCTTGCCGCTCAGAAGGGCGTGGACCTCTCCGCGCTGACCGGCTCCGGCCCGCACGGCCGGATCGTGGCCGCGGACATCGACAAGGCGCAGCCGGGGCAGCTGAAGGCGGCGCAACCCTCCGCCGCGCCCACGCCGCAGGCCGCCGCGAGCGCCCCCGCGCAGGTCAAGTCGCTGGCGCAGCTCGGCATTCCGGACGGCACCTACGACCTCGTGCCGCTCGACGGCATGCGCAAGACCATCGCGCGGCGGATGACGGAGAGCTTCCGCGACATCCCCCACTTCCCGCTGACCATCGACCTTGAGATCGATCGCCTGCTCGACGCGCGCGGGCGCATCAACGGTTCGCTACACGCCTCGGGGATCAAGGTCAGCGTCAACGACCTGATCATCAAGGCCGCCGCCGCCGCGCTGAAGAAGGTGCCCGAGGCGAACGCCAGCTACTCGCCCGAAGGCATCGCCATGCACCACCACGCCGACATCGCCATGGCGGTCGCCATCGACGGCGGCCTTATCACCCCGATCATCCGCGCCGCCGAAACCAAGACGCTGGCGCAGATCGCGACCGAGTCCAAGGACCTGGCGGCGCGGGCGCGGGACAAGAAGCTGAAGCCCGAGGAGTTCCAGGGCGGCACCTTCAGCGTGTCCAACCTCGGCATGTTCGGCATCAAGAGCTTCGCCTCGATCATCAACGAGCCGCAGGGAGCGATCCTGTCCGTGGGCGCGGGCGAGAAGCGGGCCGTGGTGAAGGGCGACGCGATCGTCGTGGCCAACGTGATGACCTGCACGCTCACCTGCGACCACCGGGTGGTGGACGGTGCGATCGGCGCGCGCTGGCTGCAGGCGTTCAAGGGCTACGTCGAGGATCCGATCACGCTTCTGGCCTGATCCCCATGTGCCCGCTCATCCCCGCGCATGCGGGGACCCAGGCTTGCTTTGCAGGGGTGGCTTCGGGCGGATCGGAAGCAAGTCTGGGTCCCCGCATGCGCGGGGATGAGCGGAGTTGAGGATGAACACGATCTACGACTTTACCGCCCAGGCGCTGGACGGCCGCGAGGTCCCGCTGTCGGACTACCGCGGCAAGGTGGTGCTGATCGTGAACACGGCTTCGAAGTGCGGCTTCACCCCGCAGTACGAAGGGCTGGAAGCGCTGAACAGGCGCTACGCCGGCCGGGGTCTGGTCGTGCTCGGATTCCCCTGCAACCAGTTCGGCGCGCAGGAGCCGGGGGATGCGGCCGAGATCGCGAGCTTCTGCTCGCTGACCTACGACGTCACCTTCCCGATGTTCGCCAAGATCGACGTGAACGGCCCATCCGCCCACCCGCTCTACGCCTTCCTCAAGCACGAGAAGAAGGGGCTCCTCGGCAGCGAAGGGATCAAGTGGAACTTCACCAAGTTCCTCATTGGCCGTGACGGCCAGGTGGTGGAGCGGTTCGCGCCGACGACCAAGCCGGAAGACCTCTCCTCCGCCATCGAGAAGCTGCTCTAGACCATGGCCAACGACTACGACCTGATCGTCATCGGCTCCGGCCCCGGCGGCTACACCGCCGCGATCCGAGGCGCGCAGCTCGGGATGAAGACCGCCATCGTGGAGCGGGAGCTCTTGGGCGGCATCTGCCTGAACTGGGGCTGCATCCCGACCAAGGCGCTGCTGAAGTCGGGCGAGGTGTACGCGCAGCTGTCCCACCTCGGCGACTACGGCCTCTCGGCGGAGAAGCCCGCGTTCGACATGGGCAAGGTGGTGGCGCGGAGCCGCGCGGTGGCCAAGCAGCTGAACGGCGGCGTCGGCTACCTGATGAAGAAGAACAAGATCACGGTGCTGGAGGGCGTGGCGAGCTTGGAGAAAGGCTCGCCGGCGCCCAAGGTCGTGGTCAAGGGCAAGGATGGGAAGAGCCAGTCGCTGCAGGCCAAGGCGGTGATCCTGGCGACCGGCGCCCGCGCCAAGGAAATCCCCGCCATCGGGCTGAAGAGCGACGGCGAGACGATCTGGACCTACCGCGACGCCATGACGCCCAAGGTCATGCCCAAGTCGCTGCTGGTGGTGGGCTCGGGCGCCATCGGGATCGAGTTCGGCTGCTTCTTCAACGCGCTCGGCGCGAAAGTGACGGTGGTGGAGGCGCTCGACCGCATCCTGCCGATCGAGGACGCCGAGGTCTCGGCCGCCGCGCAGAAGGCGTTCGAGAAGCGCGGCATGGCCTTCCGCACCTCGGCCAAGGTGACGAAGCTGGAGAAGGCCGGCGCGGGCGTGCGGCTGACGCTGGAGGCGAACGGCAAGGCGGAGACGCTGGAGGCGGAGAAGGCCATCGTCGCCGTCGGCATCAGCGCCAACGTCGAGGACATCGGGCTGGAGGCGCTCGGCGTGAAGCTCGACCGCGGCCACGTGGTCACCGACGGCCACGCGGCCACCAACGTGCCCGGCCTCTACGCCATTGGCGACGTGGCCGGCGCCCCCTGGCTCGCGCACAAGGCTAGCCACGAGGGCGTACATGCGGTCGAGCACATCGCGGGCAAGGACCAGCACACGCTCGCCGCCCCGATCGCCGGCTGCACCTACAGCCAGCCGCAGATCGCCAGCGTCGGCATGACCGAGGCGCAGGCGAAGGAGGCCGGGAGGACGCTCAAGGTCGGCCGCTTCAAGTTCTCAGCCAACGGCAAGGCCATCGCGGCGGGCGAGACCGAGGGTTTCGTCAAGACCGTGTTCGACGCCGAGACCGGCGCCCTGCTCGGCGCCCACATGTTCGGCGGCGAGGTCACCGAGATGATCCAGGGCTTCGCCGTCGCCATGACCGGCGAGCTGACCGAGGCCGAGATCATGGCCACCGTCTTCCCCCACCCGACGATGAGCGAGGCGATGCACGAGGCCTCGCTGGACGCCTATGGCATGGTGCTGAACGCCTAACGGCCACGCGCCGGCCGGGAGATAGGCGGGCGTCAGCTCTGCGGCGGCGGCCGGTCGGCGGCGGGGCCGACGAGCACGTTGTGGAAGGCGGCGACCTTCCAGGCGCCGGCCTCGCGCACCATCACCTGCTCCAGCCTCGCGCGGATGGGGCCCTGCGCGTGGGGGAAGTCCGGGGGCAGGTCGTGCGCGCCTTCGACGCGGCTCAGGGTGTTCACCACCGCCACGTCGGGGCGCACGAAGGTCAGGGCCTCGACCGCCTGGGTCAGGATGGACCCCTTGTAGAAGGTCGCGAAGATGTGGCGGTGCTGGGCGACGAAGGGCGCCCGCCCGACGCTGAACATGCCCACGACGTTGGTGAACACCACGCCCGGCAGGGCGTCGGCGGCGAACGCCTCCGCGTCGCCCGCGGCCCAGGCGGCGCTTT
>JASLDZ010000042.1 GCA_030151985.1 Caulobacteraceae bacterium
GCTAGGCGCTCCCGGCGACGGTGGAGAGCTGGGCGGGCGTGACGCCGATCTTGGCCAGCGCCCGCTCCCACTTGGTCCCGTAGTCCTCGTCGAAGATCAGCGCGGGGTCGGCCTCGCAGGTCAGCCACACGTTGTCGCGCAACTCGCCCTCGAGCTGGCCCGCGCTCCACTCCGCGCAGCCCAGCGCCAGCACGGCCTGGCGCGGGCGGCGAAGGCCGTCGCCCATCGCCTCAAGCACCTCGCGCGTCGCCGTCAGCGCCAGCCCCTCGCCGATCGGCAGGGTCGAGTCGGCGGAGACGTAGTCGTCGGAGTGCACCACAAAGCCCCGCTCGCGCTCCACGGGGCCGCCGATCAGGATGGCGTGCTCGGGCACCACGATCTGGGAACGCACCCCCAGCCGCTTCAGCAGCTCGGGCAGCGACAGTCCCTCCAGCGGGCGGTTCACGGCGATGCCCGTCGCCTCCTCCGCCGAGTGGGAGGTGACGAGGATCACGGCGCGCTCGAAGCGCGGGTCGCCGATGCCCGGCATGGCGATGAGGAGGCTGCCGCTCAGCCCGTCCTCGACCGGAGGCCGAAGCGCGCCGTCCGGGGCGGGGCCGCCATGGAGAGGTTGGTCCATCATGCGTCGTCGCTCGCCGTCACCCCGTCACAAGTCTTGAGCGCGGTTGCGGTTGCCTGTCCACAGCCGCTAAAGCCGCAGCCGACGCAGCGCGAACCGGAGACGAGACGATGGCGATTAAGATCGGCGACAGGCTTCCCGAGGGGACGTTCATGACGGTCGGCGCGAACGGCTCGCCCGAGCCGGTCACCACCGCGGACGTGTTCGGCGGCAAGACCGTGGCGCTGTTCGCGGTGCCGGGCGCCTTCACTCCCACCTGCGACGCCCGCCACCTGCCGGGCTTCCGCGACCACGCGGCCGACCTGAAAGCCAAGGGGATCGACGCCATCGCCTGCACCTCGGTCAACGACGTGTTCGTGATGAAGGCCTGGGCCAAGGCGTCGGAGGCGGACGGGATCCAGATGCTGGCCGACGGCAACGGCGACTTCGCCAAGGCGCTGGGTTTGGAGCTGGACGGCTCCAAGTTCGGCATGGGCCAGCGCTCGCAACGCTACGCCATGGTGGTCAAGGACGGCGTGGTCGAGCGGCTGGACGTGGAGCAGGGCGGCGCGTTCGAGGTCTCCAGCGCCGACTACATGCTGGCGCACCTTTGAGACGGGCGGGGCGCCTCAGGGGCGCCCCTTCACCAGCCGCACGGTGATCGGCTCGCCCGTCGGCGCCTTGGCCTTCCAGCCGGTCATCGCGTCGGCCGAAGGCGGCAGCGGCGTGCAGTAGCTGAACGGGTAGAAGAAGGGCCGGTACTGCTTCAGGCACAGCCGGTCCTTCGAGACCGTCCACTCGCCGGAGTTCGGCTGGCCCTTGCGGTTCAGGCCCTCGAACGTGCCGTCCGGGGCGAGCCACAGCTTGGAGACCCGTCCGTCGGGATAGGTCGAGACGAGCGAGTTGCCGAAGGCGGGCTGCAAGGGGCTGGGCGGGCTCTGCGCGAAGGCCGCCGCCCCCGCCGCCAACGCCGTCGCCAGCCCCGCCCACGCCGCCTTCGCCATGCCGTCGCACCTGTGAATCACAACCGTCGCGTTCGCTTCTAAGCCCTGACGCGGGCAGGTCGAGGGCCGCCGTCTCATTGACTTCGCCGCGATTTGGCCCATATCGCACCGGACCGGAGGCAGGTTGAGCGAATCCGCGCCGTCCCGTTCGCCCTTTGACATCGGGCGGCCCCGGTAGTTCGCACCCTTCCTTCCCCGAGGACCTTTGACGACCTTCGCAGACCTGGGCCTGAGCCCCTCCACCGTGCAGGCGGTGGCCGACACCGGCTACACGCAACCCACCCCGATCCAGGAGCAGGCGATCCCGGTCGCGCTCGCCGGCCGCGACGTGCTGGGCATCGCACAGACGGGCACCGGCAAGACCGCCGCCTTCACCCTGCCCATGATCGACCGGCTGAAGGCCGGCCGCGCCAAGGCGCTGATGCCCCGCTCGCTGGTCATCGCCCCCACCCGCGAACTGGCCGACCAGGTCGCCGCCAGCTTCGAGAAGTACGCCAAGGGCACGCGCCTCAGCTGGGCGCTCCTCATCGGCGGCGTGAGCTTCGGCGACCAGGAGCGCAAGCTCTCCTCGGGCGTCGACGTGCTGATCGCCACACCGGGGCGGCTGCTCGACTTCTACGACCGTCGCAAGCTGATGCTGCTCGACGTCAAGACGCTGGTGGTCGACGAGGCCGACCGCATGCTCGACATGGGCTTCATCCCCGACCTCGAGCGCATCTTCGAGATCACGCCCAAGGTGAAGCAGACGCTGTTCTTCAGCGCCACCATGCCGCCGGAGATCACACGGCTCACGGGCCAGTTCCTGAAGGACCCGACCCGCGTCGAGGTCTCGCGCCCCGCCTCCACCGCCGAGAACATCAAGCAGTTCGTGGTCAAGCTGCCGATGGGCGAGCCCAAGGCCAAGCGCATGGCGCTGCGCGCGCTGATCGAGCGCGCCGAGCCGGAGAGCGGCATCATCTTCTGCAACCGCAAGTCGGAAGTCGATATCGTCGCCAAGTCGCTGCAGAAGTACGGCTTCGACGCGGGCCCGATCCACGGCGACCTCGACCAGTCCACCCGGATGAAGACGCTCGACGCCTTCCGCAAGGGCGAGCTGAAGCTGCTCGTCGCGTCCGACGTGGCCGCGCGCGGGCTCGACATCCCGCAGGTGTCGGACGTGTTCAACTACGACGTGCCCCACCACGCCGACGACTACGTGCACCGCATCGGCCGCACCGGCCGCGCCGGCCGCTCGGGCGAGGCGTTCATGATCGTCACGCCGCACGACGACCGCGGCTACGACAAGGTGCTGAAGCTGACCAAGGTCGAGCCCGAGGAGATCGTGCTCGAGCTCGATTGGGAAGAGGCGCGGCGCGGAGCCGAGCGCGACAAGGAGCGCTTCGGTCGCGGCGGCCGCGACGGCGGACGCGGCCGGGACCGCGACAGCCGAGGCCGCGGGCGCGACCGGGACCGCGAGCGCCCCATCGCCGACCACGGCCAGCGCGCCGCCATGGAGCCGATCTCGGCCCCCGAAGCGCCTTCCGAACCCGCGCCCTCCGCGGCCGAGACCCCCACGCCGCCGGCCCGCGTCGAACCCGTCCGCTACAGCGCTCAGACGCTGG
>JASLDZ010000043.1 GCA_030151985.1 Caulobacteraceae bacterium
TAGCCCCACGAGCGGCTGTAGCCCCAGTTCGGCAGCGCGCCGATCAGGAGCAGGATCAGGATGATCAGAAGTATCGTGCCCACGGCGCCGGCCCTCTCCCGTTGTCTTGGTCAACGAACACGCTCGATGGCCTAGCGTTCCTCGCGCCGCGCTCGCCGGACCGCGCGGTCCGGGGTAGCTTGGCGGGAACGAAGGAAGCCTGCATGAACCGCCACGTCGTCGTGCGCCGCCGGGGCGGCCCGGAGCGGCTCGAACTGGTGGAGGGGCCCGACCTCGCGCCAGGGCCGGGGCAGGCGCTCGTCAGGAACCGCGCCGTGGGCGTCGCCTTCGCCGACGTGCTGATGCGCGAGGGGCTGTATCCTGACACGCGCTTCCCCGTGACGCCCGGCTATGAGGTGGTCGGCGAGGTGGAGGCGGTGGGCGAGCCGGCCGACGCGGCCTGGATCGGGCGGCGCGCCGCGGCGCTGACGATGACGGGCGGCTATGCGCAGCAGGCGCTCGTTGCGGTCGCGGATCTCGTGGCCGTGCCCGACGGGCTGGCGGACCCGGTCGCCGCCGCCGCCGTGCTGAACGGGTTGACCGCCTTGCAGATGCTCACGCGGTGCGCGCCGCTGACGGTGGAGAACGGCCGGATCCTGGTGTGGGGAGCGGCGGGGGGCGTGGGGTCGCTGCTGCTCGACCTAGGCCGGCACAAGGGGCTGGAGGTGCTCGGCGTCGCCTCCGGCGCGCGGCGCGCCTTCGTGGAGGCGAGGGGCGCCACCGCGATCGACCGGCACGCGGGCGACGTGGCCGCTCAGGTCATGCGGCTCACGGGCGGCGAGGGCGTGGACGCGGTGTTCGACGGGGTCGGCGGCCGCTCCACCCGCGCCTCCTACGACGCGCTGCGCACGGGCGGGGTCGTGGTGGTGTTCGGGGCGCAGGGCGGGATGGAGTCCGGCCGCCGCAACCTGCCGAAGATGCTGGGCGAGCTGGCGCGCGCGCCGCGCTTCACGCCGCTGTCGCTGCTGAGCGGCTCGCGCGGCGTGACCGGCTACACCGTCACCGCCTGGAAGGCCGCCTTCCCCGACGCCTACCGCGCCGACCTGGCCGAGGTGTTCCGGCTGGCGGCGGAGGGCGCCATCCGCCCGGAGGTCGGGCGCGAGTTCCCGCTGGACGCGGTCGCCGACGCGCACCGCCTGATGAACGAGGGCCGGGCGGAGGGGAAGATCGTGCTCCGCCCCTGAGGAGGACCTCCGCCCGCCGCCGCCCGTCAGTCCATCAGCTTCTGCTGCAGGTAGGTCATCTGCAGCGCGTCCACCCGCGCCACCTGCTTCAGGTCCGCGCCCGCGCCGTGCCCGCCCTCGGTGTTCTCGTAGTAGAGGAAGGGCAGCCTCATCTCCTCCATCCGCGCGGCGAACTTGCGCGCGTGCTGCGGGCCCACGCGGTCGTCCTTGGTGGTGGTGAAGATGTAGGGCTCGGGATAGGCCACCCCCGCCTTCAGGTTCTGGTACGGCGAGGTCTTATCCCAGAAGGCGCGCACGGCTGGGTCGGCGTTCACGTCGCCGTACTCGCCCTGCCAGCTGGCGCCTGCCGCGATCTTGGAGATGCGGATCATGTCCAGGAGCGGCACCTCGATCACGACCGCGCGCCACAGCTCGGGGTGTTGGGTGAACTCCACGCCCATGAGCAGGCCGCCGTTGGAGCCGCCCTCGATGCCGAGCCGGCGGGGCGAGGTGATCTTGCGGGCGAACAGGTCGCGCGCGACCGAGGCGAAGTCGTCGTAGATGATCTGCCGCTTCACCCCGAGCCCGGCCTCGTGCCACTTCGGCCCGAACTCGCCGCCGCCGCGGATGTTGGCGAGCACGAAGGCGCCGCCCTTCTCCAGCCAGAGCTTGCCGGTGATCCCCGAGTAGTAGGGCGTCGAAGGAACCTGGAAGCCGCCGTAGGCGGTCATCAGGGTGGGCGTCGATCCGTCGAGCTTCACGCCCTTCTTGTGCACCACGAAGTAGGGAATGCGCGTCCCGTCGGTCGACGTCGCCTCCAGCTGCTCGACCTCCAGCCCCTCGGCGTCGAACTTCGGCGGCAGGCTCTTCACCTGCGCCAGCGCGCCGGTCTCGGCGTCGGCCAGGTAGAGGGAAGAAGGGGTCAGGAAGCCGGAGACGTTCAGGAAGGCCCTGTTCGACCGGATGTCGGTGGCGCCGAGGCCGATGGCGAGGTTCGGCGGCACGGCGATCGGCGTGCGCGTCCACCCCTTCCCCGCCCCGCCGGGGGCGAAGGCGAACGCCTTGCCGTTCACATTGTCCAGCACGCCGACGATCAGCCGGTCGCGGGTGGAGGTGGCGGACTCCAGGGCTTCGCGGGGGCCGGGCGCCCAGATCGTCTCCGGCTCGAGCGCGCCCGGCGCGGCGAGGGTCGCGGCGAGCGGGGTCGCGGCCACGGCGCCCGCCGGCAGGGTGCGGCCGCCGACGGTCCACGCCTCGTCCAGCTGGTAGACGACGTGGCCGGCGACGAGGTCCAGCACCTGCACCTTGGGCGGCGTCGACATCCGCACCGCGCCCCTGTCGGTCAGGGCGTAGGTCTCGGACCGGAAGGTGTCGAGCGGCCGCTGGATGGTCGCGAAGGCGTGGCCCTGGCCGTCGTGCAGCACCGAGGGTTGCACCCCGTAGCCGCCGTCGTCCTTCGACCCGCGGAACACCTCCACGGCCGCCGACAGCGGCTCCCCGCGCTTCAGGCGCTTGACGATGAAGGGATAGCCCGAGGTGGTGACGTCGGCCGGCGTCCAGTCGGTGGCGACCAGGAGCGTGTCCCTGTCCTCCCACGCCAGCCGGTGCTTGCCCCTCGGCAGGTGGAAGCCGCCGGGCACGAAGGCCCCGGTCGTGAGGTCGAACTCGCGCGCGACCACCGCGTCCTCGCCCCCGTCGGAGAGCTGCACGATGCAGCGCGTCTCCTCAGGCTGCAGGCAGTCGGCGCCCTTCCACACCCAGCTCTTGCCCTCCGCCTTGTTGAGGGCGTCGAGGTCCAGCACGGTGGTCCAGGCGGGCGAGGCGCTGCGGTAGTCGGCGAGCGAGGTCTTGCGCCAGATCCCGCGCAGGTGGTCCGGGTCCTGCCAGAAGTTGTAGATCTCGCCGTGCAGGAAGCGGGGCTGCGGGATGCGGTCCCTGGCGCCCGCGATCGCCAGCGCCTCGTCGAAGTTGCGGGCGTAGCGGGGGTCCGCCTCCAGCCGTTTGGTGGTCGTGGCGTTGTGCGCCTCCACCCAGCTCATGGCGCGGGGCGAGGAGACCTCTTCCAGCCACAGGTAGGGGTCGGCCGGGGCGGCCTGGCGAGCGTAGGCCAGCGCCGGGATCGCGGCGGCGGCCAGAAGGGCGGTGAGCATCCTGCGCATGGCGTCCTTGAGGCGAGCGGGTGGAGACCTGCGCATCAGGACCGGCCTGCGCGCCGCGATCAAGCGCCCGCGCATGACGGATCGGTAATGAAGCCGCCGCCGCCTCTGAGCGGCAGCCTTCACCCATCGCCAAGGCCAGCGACGGCCCGCCGCCTTTGCCCCTGACGCGGCGAAGGCTTTGCGACTATATTGGCGTCGGCGCGTTCGTCAGGACGGGTCCCCTGCGGGCGCGGGGCCGGGCTCGACGCTCGTCCTCGCCGCCCCCGAGCCTGTGGTTGGACGTCTTGCAGATCCTCGAACTGATCATCTTCGCTGGCTTGGCCGCCGTGGTGCTGTTCATGCTCTACACGGTGCTCGGGCGACGGGTGGGCCGTCAGCCGAGCGACGGTTTCGGCCTGGGTCGCGCCAAGCCCGCCGACGCCCCCGCGACCCGCGTCGTCGCGGCCGCGCCGCCCCCGATCGAGGTGCAGCACCCCGGCCTCGCCGCGCTGAAGGCCAGCGATCCCGGGTTCGACCTGTCCAAGTTCCTGGAAAACGCGCGCACCGCCTACGAGCAGATCGTGAAGGCGTTCGTCGGCGGCGACCGCGAGACGCTGAAGCGCCTGACCGCCGCCCCCGTCTTCGCCGTGTTCGAGCCCGAGATCGCCAAGCGCGAGGCCGAGGGCCGCGCCGAGAGCGTGGAGTTCCTGCACCCGCCCCGCGCCGACCTGGAGGAGGCGGAGGTCGCCGGCCCCCTGGCGCGGCTGAAGGTGCGCTTCCTGGCCGAGCTGCGCTCGCGCACCAAGCCCCGCGACACCGACGAGCAGACCGTCGACCGCCGCACCGCCGAGCTGTGGACCTTCGAGCGCACGCTGGACGCCCAGGGCTCCGGCTGGACGCTCGCCCGCGTGGACTCCGCGGAGGCCTGATGCGCGTCGCCGCGGCCGGGTGGCCCGCGGCGGTCGCCGCGGCGTCCCTCCTCGCCGCCTGCGCCGGAACGCCGCCGCCCCACGGCGCCCCGCCTCGCGCCCGCGTGACGTCCTCGGGCGCACCGGCCCCCGTGCTGCGGCCCAACCCGCCGGTGCAGCCGCGCCTCAGCTTGGCCGACATGCCCGGCTGGATGGAGGAGGACCACGCCGCCGCCTTCGACGCCTTCGTCCGCGGCTGCGGCGCCTCCCGCGAGGTCCCGATGCGCGATGTCTGCGCCCTGGCCCGGCGCATGGGCCGGCTCGACGACCGTGAGGCGAAGCGCTTCTTCGAGACCCGCTTCCGCCTGGCGCCCCTCGGCGGCGAGGGCGTGCTCACCGCCTACTTCGCGCCGGAGTTCGAAGCGCGGGCCGCTCCGGACGAGGTCTTCACCGCCCCCGTGCGGCCCAAGCCGTCGCCCGGGATGACGGTCGCCGCCGCCGAGCTTCCGGCCGCCGCCCCGCCCACGACCAGCCGGCGCGACGACCCGGCCGCCGCCGACGACCCGATCGCCGCGCTCCTGTCCGACGGCCGTCCCGCCCAGCCGATCCCCTACGGCGACCTGTCGCGCCAGCCGATGGCGAGCGCCGACCGCGCCAGCATCGAGGCCGCTCCGGC
>JASLDZ010000106.1 GCA_030151985.1 Caulobacteraceae bacterium
TCGAGGCGGCCGTCGCGCGCGCCGCGGGCGACGCCGCCGGCGCGGTGCGCCTGATCGGCGGCCGTGCGCGCTTCCCGCTGGAGCTGCGCCTCGCCCAGGCCATGACCGCGCCGCGCGTGGCGCTGGCCGGTGACGCGGCCCAGACCATCCACCCCGTGGCGGGCCAAGGCCTGAACCTCGGGCTGAAGGACGCCGCCGCGCTCGCCGAGACGCTGATCGACGCGCGACGGCTCGGCGAGGACCTGGGCTCGCCCGCCGTGCTGGAACGCTACGCCCGCTGGCGGCGGCTGGACCGGCTGGCGCTGGCGGCGGGCGCGGACGCCTTCGTGCGCCTGTTCTCGACCGAGACGCCCCTCGCCCGGCTGGTCCGAAGCGCCGCCTTCAGGGCCGCCGGGGCGAGCCGAAGCCTGCGCGGCGTCTTCATGCGGGAGGCCGGCGGGCAGGCGGGCGAGGTTCCGAGACTGCTCCGGGGGCTGCCGCTCTAGGAACGGGTCAGGACGACCACAGCCACGCGGCTCCCCGTACGCCTGAAGCGTCCCCGTGGCGGTTCTTCACCACGCGGGCGACCGCGCGATCGGTGAAGACGAAGGGCGCGATGGCGTCGGGCAGGCGCGGGTAGAGAGCGTCGACGTTGCTCATGCCGCCACCCAGCACGATAACGGCCGGGTCGATGACATTGCAGATCATCGCCAAGCCGCGACCCAGCCGCGAGACGTACGCGTCGAGCGCCGCGGTCGCCGCCGCCTCGCCCTCCGCCGCCCGCGCCACGATCGCGGGTGCGCGGATCGCCGGGTCGGCCCCCGGCCGCTCGCGGTAGTCCCGCTCGAAGGCGGTGCCCGCGACCCAGAGCTCCATGCAGCCCTTCAGCCCGCACCAGCACGCCGGCCCCGGATGCTCCTCCGGGAGGGACCAGGGCAGGGGAATGTGGCCCCACTCGCCCGCTATGCCCCCTGCGCCGGGGATCAGCGCGCCGTCGACGACGACGCCTCCGCCGCAGCCGGTGCCCAGGATCACGCCGAACGCCACCCGCGCGCCCGCGGCGGCGCCGTCCACCGCTTCCGAGAGCGCGAAGCAGTCGGCGTCGTTGGCGATCCGCACGCCGCGCCCCGTCGCCGCCTCGAGGTCGCCCTTCAGGTCGCGCCCGTTGACGTAGGTGAGGTTGGCGTTGCGCACCCGCCCGCTGGAGGGCGAGACCGAGCCGGGAATGCCCATCCCCAGCGGCGTCTCCCGCGACGGGTCCAAGCTGTCGGCGAGGTCGCGGAGCGCCGGTACCAGCGCGTCGTAGGCGCCCGGCGTCGCGAGCCGCCGCTCGCGCACGACCGTCCCGTCCGGTCCCAGCAGCGCGCCCGCGATCTTGGTGCCGCCGAGGTCTACGCCGAGACGCAGGGAGGGCTGGGCCTCGCTCATCGGATCGCCGCCTGCGAGGTCATGGCGTTCCAGCCCCGCACCCCGACCTGCGCGGCCGCCGGCCCGGCGGCGGGGTAGCGGATCGTCACCTCCCGCGACTCGCCGGGCAGCAGCGAGACGTAGTTGTCGCCGTAGAAGGCCGGCAGCACGCGCTCGCCTTGCGCGTCCTCCAGCGTCAGCTTCACCGCCAGCGCAGGGGTGGGACCGGGGTTGGACAGCCGCACCGACACGCTCCGCTCGGCCCCGGCGCCGGGGCCGGCCGCGGCGGTCGCCGCCAGCGTCGCCCGAGGCATGTCGTTCATCCTGCGCATGTCCGCCTCGCTCGCCGCCCGCCAGTAGAAGTTTTCAGACAAGATCACGCCGCCCGCGTCCGCAAGCTCCAGCTTCACCAGCACCGGCCCCCGCGCCATCAGCGGGGCGAGGTCGAGCCGGCCGCCGTGCGCCACGCTGTCGGCGGCGACGCTCACGGGTTCCGAACGGTCCAGGAGCGTCCGTCCGTCGAGCGCGAACACCCTCGCCCGCACCTTGGTGCCCGCCAGCGGCTTCAGCGTGGTGTCGACCACCGTGATCCGCCCGTCGGGCCGGTCGAGTTGCACGTGCACCGGCTCGGCCGCCTTCTTCGCACCGTAGTAGCTGGCCTGGGTGTCGTAGTCCCACCCGTAGATCTGCCAGACGTTGGACGGCCAGGCGGGCTGCGTCATCCACAGCATCCGCCCGCTGTTCTGCGTCCAGAGCCCCGCGTTCATCCCCTCGAACACGGCGCGGTGGCTGTCGTAGTTCATCATCTGCGCCTTGCGTTCGAAGTCCTCGAGGCTGGTCGGCGCGCCGAACTTGGCCGAGAGCGCGGCCATGAACGGGTGGGTGTCCCCGTTCCCGGTTTGGTGCCAGTCGTGGTAGGCCCAGGTGTCGGTGATCGGCCACCGCTCGGAGGGCGGCACGGCGGCCTTGAAGCCTTCCAGGGTGGAGAAGCTCATCAGCCCCACCTCCACCGCGTAGCCCTTCGACAGCTTGGTGAAGTAGTCCTCGTCCTCGCGGAAGCTGTAGGGCCCGGAGTCGGCCAGGTTGATGCGGTTGGAGCTGCCGGCGTAGTAGCGCGTGCCGTCCAGCTCCCGGGTGATCCGCTCCAGCCCCTCGTTGAGGATCGGCTGCGGCACGCCCTCGTTGCGGCCGATCCACACCAGGATCGAAGGGTGGTTGCGGAATCGGCTGACGACGTCGGCGGCGTTGGCCAGGAACAGCTGCGGGTCCTGGGCCTCCAGGTTGTAGTCCTGCGTCGATTCCCAGAAGTCGTTCCAGACTAGGATGCCGTATTCGTCGGCGAGGTCGTAGAGGGCCTCCTCCGTGTCCTGCCCCACCCAGTTGCGCAGGATGTTCATGTGGGCGTCGCGGTTCAGCTTGAAGTAGGGCTCCAGCCGCTCGCGCGACACGCGCTTCATGAAGTCGTCCATGCCCCAGGCGCCGCCGCGGATGGCGATGCGCTCGCCGTTCACGCGCACGACGAGGAAGGGCGCGAGCGGGTCGTCGGGCAGGCGTTTCAGGCCGGGCGAGCCCTCCGCTCCGGGCGCGAGCGACACCGCCCAGGCCTTGCCCGCCTCGTGGATGCCTTCGCGCCGGCCGTCGATCAGCGGTCGGCCGCCCGCCTTGGCCGGGTCGACCTCCACCCGCTGCAGCTTGCCGTCGGCGTCGAAGGCGGAGAGTTCGTAGGTGATCTCGCGGATGCCGAACCGCAGGCGCTTCTCGTCCGACACGCCCGCGGCGGTGGAGACGGTGAGCGTCAGCCCGTGCAGCGCCGGCTCCCCGTAGCCGTTGGGCCACCACAGCTTCGGGTTTCTCACCCGCAGCGCCGCGAACTCGGCAGGCGTGAGGGAGACCGTGTTCGCTCCGGGCGACAGCCTCACCCGCTTGGCGACGCGCACGTCGTCGAACGCGGCGACCAGCTCGCCCTCCACGGGCGCGGACGACAGGTTGGTCAGCTCGGCGGTGATCGCGACGTCGGCGGTGGAGCGGTCCGGCAGCGGCAGGGTGGTGACGACACGCGGGTCGCCCAGCCGCATGTCGCCGGTCGCGTGGAGCTCCACGTCCTGCCAGATTCCGGTGTTGCGGTCGCGCACGCCCGGAATCCAGTCCCAGCCCTCGGTCGCTCCGAAGGTGGGGCCGTCGAGCATCTGGATGCCGCCGTTCTCCCCCACCCCGCCCTTGATCGACTGTTCGTGCGGGATGCCGGGATGCGGCGGGGGCGAGACGCGCACCGCCAGCACGTTGCGCACGCCGGGCTTGAGCTTGCCCGTGACGTCGAAACGGCCCCGGATGAAGGCGCCGGTCGTGGTCCCCAGGCGCTCGCCGTTCAGCCAGACTTCGGAGGCGTAGTTGATCCCGTTGAACACCAGCTCCAGCCGCCTGCCGGATAGCGCGGCGGGCGCGTCGACCTCGACGCGGTACCACCAGTCGTGCCTGTTCAGGCTCTCCGGGATGGCGAGGTTGTTCAGGCCGTAGGCGGGGTCGGGATAGACGCCGCGATCGACGAGGGTAGTCAGCACCGTGCCGGGCACGGTCGCCGCCATCCAGCGCGAGGCGTCGAACCCGCCGCGCGAGATCGCCGCCCCGTCCGCCGTCTTGAGATCCGGCGCGGAGGCCAGAGCCCAGCCGCCCGCCAGCCTCCAACGCCCCTCGCCCATCCGAGGCAGCGCCGGCCCGGCGTAGGGCGGCCTGGCGACCGGCCGGGAGGGCGGCGCGGCGCTGTGCGGCAGGGTGTCGGCCGGCTGCGGCGCGTCATAGCCGGCCTGCTGCTTGAGCTGCAGAGGCCAGGGCTTGAGCGTGGGAGGGGGCTCCTGCACGGCTCCGGCGCTCGCGCAGAGCGGACCCGCGCCGCAGAGGGCCAAGGCCCCGAGCGCCGCCGCCCATCGCTTCACATGCCGCACCCTTCGCCTCCGCCGATCGTCCGCCGCGAGCTGCAACGGAAGGCGCTTGTCCAGCGCTGTCAATCTCTCGCACGCCCTGAAGTCGGCCGCCGGCTCGACCGCGGCCGCGACACGCTCTAGCCCTGGGCGGCGCGGCGTCTCCGCCGTGGCCAGGAGCCTCCCGTCCGCCATGAGCGAAGCGCCGCCGGATCGAACCTGGCTCCCCTGGAGGCTGGCGAGGCTGAACCTGTGGCTGGTCCCGCT
>JASLDZ010000116.1 GCA_030151985.1 Caulobacteraceae bacterium
GTCGACATCGTCACCCGCAAGCCGCTCGACTTCACCAAGGACCTCACCTTCGAGGCGCAGGCGCAGGGCGAGTACTCCGACCTGCCGGGCACGTGGCAGCCGAACCTGAACGCGCTCGCCTCGTGGAAGAGCCCGGACGGCCAGTTTGGGGTCATGGCGCAGGGCTTCTACGAGAAGCGCGACATCCGGCGTGACGGGGTGGAGCTCCTGGGCTACGCGCCCGTCGCCAAGACCGACGCCACCGGCAACGCCATCCCGAGCCTGGTGGGCGTGCAGTACCCGACCCTGGTCGGGGCGGCGCTGTTCAAGCAGACGCGCGAGCGCGAGGGGGGCTCGATCACGGGCCAGTGGCGTCCGTCGAGCCAGTTCGAGGTGAGCGTCACCGGCTTCTACTCGCAGCTCAAGGCCGACAACCAGAACTCCAACTTCCTGGCCTGGGAGTCCAAGGAGATCGCCAACAACGTCCCGACCTCCTACACCGTGCGCAACAACACGCTGGTGGGGGTGAGCTTCCCGCTGGTGGCGCCGGCGCAGGCGGCGAACGCGGCGACGGGCTTCGCCGGCGTGGCGGGCGGTCCGACGCCGGGCGTCGTGGTCGACAACATCGAGCGCCCCGGCGCCGAGGGGAAGACCGGCTACGTCACCCTGGACGCCACCTGGCGCCCCACCGAGGCGCTGACCGTCACCGGCAAGATCGGCTACACCAAGGGCCAGGGCCTGACGCCCAGCCAGCCCGCCTACGAGGCCGGCGCCAACACCGGGCTGAACCTGCAGCTGAACGGGGTGGACCACCCGCCCACCTTCAACTGGCCCGACATCAACCCCGCCGACGGCCACGCCCTCACCAACGACCTGGGTTGGAGCTGGAGCGACAAGGCCACGGCCGAGGACACCGAGTTCTACGCCCAGGCCGACGCCGAGCTGAAGCTGGACCTCGGGCCGATCAACGCGGTGAAGTGGGGCGGCCGCATCGCCGAGCACCGGCGGGACGTGGTGGTCTACGACCATGGTTCGGGCGCCTTCAACGGCACCACCCTGGGCGACTTCCAGGGCGGGACCTATCCCAGCGACTACGCCGACAGCTTCAGCATCCCGGGCTTCCCCACCAACCTGGCGCTGGGCGATCCGAACAAGATCATCCCCGCCGTCGAGGCGAAGGACCCGCCGGTCCTGCCGGGCGCGCCGAACACCTACTTCTACTGGCCCGGCAGCTTCGGCGTGCACGAGGTCGACACCGCCGGCTACGCCATGGTGAAGTTCGGCGGCGACCGCTGGCACGGCAACGCCGGGGTGAGGGTCGTGCGCACCGACGAGGACATCAAGGTCTACGTCTCGGGCGGTCCGTCGCCGATCACCACCTCGGTGTGGGGCAACTACACGCCCACCAAGGTCGGCCGCGACTACCTGGACATCCTGCCCAGCATCAACGTCAGCTTCGACGTGACGCACGACTTCATCGTCCGGGTGGCGGCGTCCGAGACCATGTCGCGGCCCGACTACTCCGCGCTCGGCGGCTCGGTGTCGCTGACCGACCTGAACCACACCGGCAACGGCGGCAACCCGAACCTGAAGCCGATCAAGGCCGCGACCTACGACGCCTCCTTCGAGTGGTACTTCGCCCCGCAGTCGCTGCTGGCGATCGACTTCTTCGACCTCGAGTTCTCCAACTACGTCAGCTACGGCGTCAGCAACGGGCAGTACTTCAGCCTGCAGGACCAGCGGGTCGAGACCTACGCGATCACCTCGCCGGTCAACTCCAGCGGCCACGACCGCGGCATCGAGGCGAGCTGGCAGCAGCCGATCTGGCACGGCTTCGGCGTGCTGGCCAACGCCACCTACGCGCAAGGGAAGGACGACAGCGGCGGACCGCTGGTCGGCGGCTCCAAGTACACCGCCAACGTCACGGGCTACTACGAGAACAAGTGGCTGTCGGCGCGGCTGGCCTACAACTACCGCTCCGCCTTCCTGGTCGGGCTGGACCGCAGCTCGCTGGAGTACCAGGACGAGATCGGCACGCTGGACGGCACGCTGAACATCGACGTGACGCCGAACCTCGCCATCGAGCTCGACGCGCGGAACCTCACCGACAGCCTGCTCAAGTACTACGCCGCCAACCGCGACCAGCCGAGGGCCATCTACGACAACGGCCGCCAGTTCTACGCGGGCGTGCGCTTCAAGTACTGATGGCGCGCGCGACGCCGCAGCGACGTCGCCCTGTCCGGAGCTTGCGCGTGCCGCGTTCCAGGTTCGATCCCCGCCTCGGCGGAAGAGGCCCAGCCTCTTCCGCCGGCCTTTTCCTCGGCCTGCTGTTGCTGGTCGGCGGGACGGCGCGGGCGCAGGCGCCGTCGGTGATCCCCGCCCCCGCCCGGGCGCAGCCGGAGGCCGGAGCCTTCCGCCTGTCTCCCGGCGCGGTGCTCGCCCCGGCCGCCGGCGACGCCCCGGCGGCGCGGACGGCGGCGTATCTGCGCGACCTGCTCCGCCGCACGCGGAGCCTGTCCACGGTCGTGCGGCCCGGCGCGGCCGGCGCGGTGCGCCTGCGGATCGATCCTCGCGCGCCGGAGGGCGACGAAGCCTATGCGCTCCGGGTCACGCCCCGCGGCGTGGACATC
>JASLDZ010000232.1 GCA_030151985.1 Caulobacteraceae bacterium
GCGCCGGCGGCGAAGCCCAGCGCCAGCAGGGCGGTGGTGGCGAGAAGGCGCGAACGCGCCGAAGCGCCGCGAAGTCCGTGCATCGTCATAGGTCCCCTTGCGGCCGGGGGAGCGGCCGCGCCGCCTCGCCGCCTAGGGCCAAGGTTCGAAGGTCGCGTGGCGGTCCGGCGAAGCTTTCGTGACCCGCGCCTTCCGGCCCCCGACTGTTGCGAGAGGGTCGCGCTTGCCTTGGCCGGGACGGGAAGCCAAACCGGACGCCAGGAAGACGGCGGGGACATGCGCAGGTTCGACGAACTCGACGAGCGGGAGGTGCTGGCGCTCGCCATCTCCAACGAGGAGGAGGACGGCCGCATCTACGCCGACTTCGCCGAGCACCTGCGCCAGGACTTCCCCGACAGCGCCAAGATGTTCGACGACATGTCCGCCGAGGAGGGGGAGCACCGCCGCGCGCTGCTCGACCTCTACAGCGAGCGGTTCGGCCGCCACATCCCCTACATCACGCGGCGCGAGATCAAGGGGGCGCCGGTCCCGCCCTCAGCCCGGCAGGTCGCGTTGCGCGGCGTTGAGGCGGTGCGCCAGCAGGCGCGCGAGATGGAGGCCGACGCCAGCCGCTTCTACCTCCAGGCCGCCGCGCGCTCGAGCGACACGGCCGTCCGCAAGCTCCTGGGCGACCTGGCCGAGGCGGAGATGGGCCACCTGCAGACGGCGGGCCAGATCGAGGCCAAACGCCTGCCCGCCGGCCGCCGCGACCGCGAGGACGAGAACGCCCGCAAGCGCTTCGTGCTGCAGGTCGTGCAGCCGGGACTGGTCGGTCTGATGGATGGCTCGGTCTCCACGCTCGCCCCTGTGTTCGCGGCCGCCTTCGCCACCCACCTGCCGTGGAACGCCTTCCTGGTCGGCATGGCCGCCAGCCTGGGCGCGGGGATCAGCATGGGCTTCGCGGAGGCCCTGGCCGACGATGGCAAGCTCTCGGGCCGGGGCGCGCCCCTGCTTCGAGGCCTCGTATGCGGGCTGATGACGACCGCCGGCGGCGTCGGACACACCCTGCCGTTCCTGATCCCCGACTTCTGGACGGCGACGGTGACCGCGGGGCTGGTGGCGCTGGTCGAGCTTGGGATCATCGCGTGGATCCAGTTCCGCTTCATGCAGACGCCTCCGCTCTCGGCCGCCGCCAAGGTGCTGCTCGGCGGCCTGCTGGTGCTGGCGGCGGGCATCCTGATCGGCGGCGGCTAGGGCCGCGATGCCGGGGCTCGGCGCCCGCCTGCAGCTCCGGCGAGGATCGGAGACGCGCGTCGGGGCCGAGCGCATCCGCGTGCTGGAGGCGATCGCCCAGACCGGCTCGATCAGCGCCGCCGCTCGGGCGCTCGGGATGAGCTACCGCGGCGCGCAGGACGCCGTGCTGTCGTTGAACGCGCTCTTGGGCCGCAAGGTGGTGGAGGCGCGCCCCGGCGGCGCCCGCGGCGGCGCGACGTGGGTGACGCCGGCCGGCCAGGCGCTTGTGCTGGCCTTCCGGCGCATAGACGTCGAGCTGGACCACATCGTAGGCCAACTCGACGCGCACCTGGCGGACGAGGCCGAGCCGATCGACCGCCTCGCCTGGAGACTCGGCATGAAGACCAGCGCCCGCAACACGCTGCCCGGCGTGGTCGAGAGCGTCACGGACGGCGCGGTGAACAGCGAGGTGGCGATCCGGCTCGACGCCGGTCCCGCCATCGTCGCGATCGTCACCCGCGAGAGCGTGGCCGAACTGGCGCTCGCGCCCGGTCGCGCGGCCATGGCGCTGGTCAAGGCGAGCTTCGTCATCCTGGCGCCCGGCCACGCCGACCTGCGCACCTCCGCCCGCAACCGGCTGGTGGGCGTGGTCGTCGAGCACCGCCCCGGGGCGGTGTCGGACGAGGTGGTGCTGGAGGTGGAAGGCGGCCTGCGGATCGCCGCCACCGTCACCCGCGAAAGCGGCGAGGCGCTGGAGTTTGCCGTCGGCTCGCCCGCGCAGGCGCTGGTCAAGGCCAGCCATGTGATCGTGGCCGTCGACTAGCCCGCCAGCCGCGCGAACCTGCGGTCCAGGAGCAGCAGCGACAAGAGGCTCAGGAAGGCGAAGGCCGCCAGCCCTCCCGCCAGCACGTGCGCGCGGTCGTACTGCAGCGCCTCGACCAGCTGGTAGATGCGGATGGAGGCGACCTCCGTCTTGCCGGGGATTGAGCCGCCGATCATCAGCACGACGCCGAACTCGCCGACGGTGTGCGAGAAGACCAGCACCGCGGCCGACAGGAAGCCCCGCCGCGCCATGGGCGCCGCCACCCGGACGAAGGCGTCCAGCCGCGACGCCCCCAGCGTGCGCGCCGCCTCCATCGGCTCGCGCCCGACGCCTTCGAAGGCGGTGCGCAGGGGCTGGACGGCGAAGGGCAGGGAGTAGAACAGCGACCCGATCACCAGCCCGGTGAAGGTGAAGGCCAGCGTCCGGATCCCGAACGCGTGCAGGGGCGTCATCAGCGGGCTGTCCGGCGCCATGGCGATCAGGAGGTAGAAGCCGATCACCGTCGGCGGCAGCACCAGCGGGAGGGCGGTGAGCGCGGCCACCACCTCCTTGCCCCACGCCCGTCCGGTCGCCAGCCACCAGGCCACGGGCGTCGCCAGCACCAGCAGGAGGACCGTGGTGACGGCCGCCAGCGCGGCGGTGAGCCGGACGACCTCCCCCATGCCGCCGCTAGTTCACCGTGTAGCCGTAGCGGCGGATGATCGCCTTCGCCTCCGGCCCGCGGAGGAACTTCAGGAAGGCGCGGGCGGCCGGGTTCTTGTCGCCGGTCCACAGCAGCACCGCGCCCTGGTCGATCGGCTTGTGCAGGGTCTCCGGCACGATCCAGCGCGAGCCGCCGGGCTTGTCGATCACCTGGCTCAGCGCCACGAAGCCGAGCTCGGCCGCGCCCGTCTCGGTGAACTGGTAGGCCTGGGTGATGGACGAACCCTGCACGATCTTCGCCTTCAGCGCAGGGTAGACGCCAAGCTTCGTCATGGTCTGCACCGCGGCCGTTCCGTAGGGCGCGGCGGCGGGATCGGCGATGGCGATCTTCTGGAACCGGCCGCTCTTCAGCACCGCGCCCTGGTCGTCCACCAGGCCGGCGGTCTTGGAGTAGAGCACGAGCTTGCCCGTGGCGTAGACGAAGCGCGAGCCGGGCACGGCCACGCCGTCCTGCTCGGCCTTCTGCGCCCGCTCGACGTCGGCGGACAGGAACACCTGGTAGGGAGCGCCCCGGGTGATCTGGGTGTAGAACTGGCCGGACGCGCCGAAGCTCAAGCTCGCGTCGTTCCCGGTGGCCTTCTTGAACGCGGCCGCAATCTCCTTAGCCGGCTCGGTGAAGTTGGCGGCGACGGCGACCGGCACCTCGGCGGCGTGGGCCGCCGGCGCGAGGACGAGCGCGAAGGCGGCGGCGAGCGCCAAGCGGATCGGCCTGAGCATCGCGGTCATCCCCTAGAAGGCCAGCTGCGAGCGGATGGCCAGCGTGTCGTAGGTCTGGCCGATCTGCGCCCCGACTGGGGTGGAGAAGGTCGTCGCGCTGGGCGACAGCCGGTCGATGTCCACGTGCTGGTAGTCCAGCATGAAGCGCACGATCGGGTTCCAGTACCAGTTCAGCCCGGCGGTGAAGATCTGCTGGTCGCCCCCGCGCACCCCGTCGGCCGGCGTCGCCGCGCCGGCCGCGCCCGCGTGGTAGTTCAGGTCGAGGTCGGAGAAGCGCGCCGCGATCTCCCACGCTCCCCACGACCTCTGCTTCCAGTCGAACGGGTGGTCCACCGGGGGCGCGTCGAAGCTGAAGGTGTTGGTGTTGAACTTGCGCCGCTCGCCGGTCAGCACCCAGCTGCCCTCCACGTACCAGCCGGAGAAGTCGGGGTCGCTGAGCACCGAGTTGCGGCGGTCGACGCCGAAGGTCTCGTACTCGGCCTGGATCATCAGGTTGCGGTACTGCCCGGCCGCTTCCGCGCCACGGGTCCAGGCGTGCTCGGCGTCGATGCCGCCGGTGGAGACCAGCCGCGTGCCGTCGACGCGCAGCTCGGGCCGCTCCTGGAACTGCACGGGGTAGCGCGCCGTGCCCGCCGCAACGTCCGGCCCGCCGGCGTCGGCGACCTGGTAGGCGTAGGAGCCGTGGACGCCCAGGTGGGTCAGCCAGTCCGCGCCCTTGAACGGGATGAAGGCCGCGCGTCCGACGAAGCCCAGCGCCTGGTCGTAGCTCTGCGCCGTGCCGGTCGCCTGCGAGTTCACCGTGCCCACCAGGCGCGAGGTGATCGCGCCCGAGGCGAACCAGCGGTCCGTCGCCGCGTAGAGCTGCGCGCCCTCGCGGTAGTCCCCGCCCGACAGCGACGCCACGGTGTCGGTGGAGGCCGGCCGCTCCAGGACCGGCATGCCGTTGGTCGAGATCGCGTCCTCGAGGCCTTGGGATGGGCGGAAGGCCCCGATCTTCAGGTGGAACGGCTTGATGCCGGAATACTGCAGCCACAACTCCTGGATGTGGCCGCCGTCCTCCGCGCCCGAGCCGCCGAAGTCGAACAGCACGTTGTACTCGATGTCGCCGAACACCTTGCCGTCCACCCCGATGCGGGCGCGGCGGAAGGTGGTGCCGTCGTTCAGGTCGCGGGCGTGGGCGGTGTCGCCGGCCGCAGCCCCGCGCCGCAGGTCCACGCTCGGGTTGCGGGCGGAGTCCTGGAAGTAGTCGGCGGCGTCGAACTGCATCACCCCGTGCAGGTTCGCCTGGAACCGACCGTCCGGGCTGGCGATGGACGGCTTGCCGCCCACGATGCTCGCCCCCACGAACACCGGCGCCGGCGTGGCCGACGGCCTGGGCAGGTCGGGCGAGCCGGCGGAGGCGGGCGTCTCCCCCACCACGATCGCGCCCGTGCCGGGGGCTCGAGGCGCGGGAGCGACGGCCGCGGCGCGCGCGGCGTCCTGGTCGGCCTTCAGGGAGCGGACCTCCCCGATCAGGTCCTGCACCTGCGACTCCAGCGCCTCGATGCGTGCGTCGCGGGCGTCCTTGCGGTGCGCCTTGTGCGGGGAGGTGGCCTGCGCGCCGGACGCGGCGAGGAAGAGCGCCGCGCCGAGCGCGAGCGCGGAAGCGTGGTGACGCCTGGACATGCGAGATCGATCCCCCTCGCGGCGTTCCCGCCGTCGCTCTCGATTAGAGCGAGGCGGCCGCCGCTGTAAAGCCACAGTTCACAACGGCCGGAAGCTTGTCGATGCAGGATTGCTGGCCGTTGTCACAGGCTTGCTGAGTCGCTGCCGGCAGGTCTTCGTCAATCCCTAAGGCCGCATTCCCGCCCCCGTCGCGCCAGGAAAGGCGCCGGCGCTTGCACGTTCGCTCGGGGCCTCGCCTTCACGGTCCGCAGGAAGCCATGTGGGCGGCCGCGCGTTGGGGCCGGGGATGACCTTCCCCCACGACGCCCTGATCTTCCGCCCGGACGACGTCGACCTGCGGAGGTCGCCGCTGCGCGCCTCGCTCGACGCGCCGACCTTCGTGCTCGGCGCCTTCAACCCCGGCCTGGCGCGGCTGCCGGACGACGACCTCCTGATGATGGTCCGCGTGGCGGAGGCGCTGAGCGACCCGGTCGTGGACGGGCAGGTGCGCGCGATCCGCTGGACGCCGGAGGGTTACGTCCTCGACGCCTGGCCGCTGGACCGGGTGGACATGACCGACCCCCGCCAGTTCACGCTGAAGCGGCCCGGCTACCGCCAGCTCGGGCTGACGTCGCTGTCATGGCTCCTGCCGGTGCGGCTCACGCCCGACGGGCGCGAGGTGCGGGAGGTGATGTACGACCGGGCGATCCAGCCCGCCGCCTCCTACCAGGCGTACGGGGTGGAGGACGCGCGCATCACGCGCATCGACGGCCGCTACTGGATGACCACCTGCGGCGTCGGCGCCGAGCGGCACGGCACGGCCATGCACACCTCCGACGATGGGCTGACGTGGACGCTGGAGGGGCTCGTCCTCGACCACCAGAACAAGGACATGCTGCTGTTCGAGGGGCGGGTGGGCGGCCGCTTCTTCGCGCTCACCCGGCCGCTGGGCGAGTGCTACTTCGCGTACGAGCCCGGCAGCCCCTTCTTCGGCGGCCCCTCGATCAACCTGGCGGTCTCGCCCGACGGGCTGCACTGGCGGCCCCACGACAAGCCCTTCATCCGGGCGCGGATCGGGTCGCTCTCGGCCAAGGTGGGGGGCGGGGCCCAGCCGGTGCTGACCGACGCGGGGTGGCTCGTGCTCTACCACGGGGTGGAGCCCAAGGAGACGGTGGGCGTCTACCGCACCTTCTGGGCGCTGCTCGACCGGGACGACCCCAGCGTCATCCTGCGGCTGGAGGACCAGGCGCCGCTGATGGAGGCCTCGCCGGAGCTGATCGCCCCCATCGCCCACCAGCAGTACCTGCCGACGCCGGTCGTCTTCACCACCGGGCTGGCGGACGGCGGCGACGTGTGGATCGCGGCCTCGGGCGAGGGCGACCTCGCCTGCCGCATCACCCACCTGCCCAAGGCGCTGTTCGCATGAGCGAGCCGTGGTGGAAGACCGCCGTCATCTACCAGGTCTACCCCTGGAGCTTCCAGGACTCGGACGGGGACGGGATCGGCGACCTGAAAGGGGTGGAGCGGCGGCTGGACCACCTCGTGGACCTCGGCGTGGACGCGGTGTGGCTGTCGCCGATCTTCCCCTCGCCCATGGCCGACTTCGGCTACGACGTGGCCGACTACTGCGGCGTCGACCCGCGCTTCGGCTCGCTTGAGGACTTCGATCGGCTGATCGCTTCGGCCCACGCCAAGGGGCTGAGGCTGCTGCTCGACCTCGTGCCCAACCACACCTCCACCGAGCACCCCTGGTTCGTGGAAAGCCGGTCGTCGCGTGAGAACCCGCGACGTGACTGGTACATCTGGCGCGACGCCAGGCCGGACGGCTCGCCGCCGAACAACTGGATCAGCGACATGGGCGGCTCGGCCTGGGAGTGGGACGCCGCCACCGGCCAGTTCTACCTGCACGCCTTCCTCAAGGAGCAGGCGGACCTGAACTGGCGCAACCCCGAGGTCCGCGACGCCCTGATGGACGTGCTGCGCTTCTGGCTGGACCGGGGCGTGGACGGGTTCCGGATCGACGTGCTCTGGCACATGGTCAAGGCCGAGGGCCTCCCCGACAACCCGCCCAACCCCACCTGGCGCGAGGGCATGGCGGACATGGCGCGCGTGCTGCAGGTCAACTCCACCGACCAGCCCGAGGCGCACGCCATCGCCGCGCAGATGCGGCGGGTGGCCGACGGCTACCCGGGCGACCGGGTGCTGATCGGCGAGATCTACCTGCCGAACGAGAGGCTCGTGACCTACTACGGCACGGGCGAACGGCCCGAGGTGCAGCTGCCCTTCAACTTCGCGCTGATCGGCGCCGCGTGGACCGCCGAAAACCTCCACCGGATCATCGCCGACTACGAGGCCGCGCTGCCTTCGGGCGGCTGGCCCAACTGGGTGCTCGGCAACCACGACCGCTCCCGCATCGCCCAGCGCGTGGGGGAGGCGCAGGCGCGGGTGGCGGCCATGCTGCTGCTGACGCTCCGCGGCACGCCGACGATCTACTACGGCGACGAGCTGGGCCTGCCCGACACGCCGATCCCGCCCGACCGGGTGCGCGACCCGCAGGAGCTGCGCGAGCCGGGCAAGGGGAGGGGGCGCGACCCCGTCCGCACGCCCATGCCCTGGGACGGCGCCGCCCCGAACGCCGGCTTCACCATCGGAGAGCCCTGGCTGCCGCTGAACGCAGACCGGCGCGAGCGGAACGTCGCAACGCAGGCGGCGGACGCGACCTCGATGCTGGCGCTGCACCGCCGGCTGCTGGCGCTGCGGCGCGCTCGCCCTGCGCTGACCATGGGCGACCTCGTGCTGCGGCCGCCAGAGGGCGACGTTCTGGCTTACGAGCGCCGACTCGGCGAAGAGCGCCTGCTGGTGGCGCTGAACCTCGGCGACCGACCTGCGCGCCTTCCAAGGGGGAGCGGACGTCGCCTGATCTCGACGCACGAAGGCGACGCCGACCGGCTGAGGCCGAACGAGGGCGTGGTGATGGAGCTCGCATGAAGGTCGCCATGCTGGCGCCGATCTCCTGGCGCACGCCGCCGCGGGCCTATGGGCCGTGGGAGCTGGTCACGAGTCTCCTCACCGAGGCGCTGGTCGCGCGCGGGGTGGACGTGACGCTGTTCGCCACGCTCGACTCCGTCACGGCGGGCAAGCTGGATGGCGTCGTGCCCCGCGCATACTCCGAAGACCCGACGGTCGACGCCAAGGTGGCCGAGGCGCTGCACGTCTCCCACGTGTTCGAGCGGGCGGCCGAGTTCGACCTGATCCACAACCAGGCCGACTTCATCCCGCTGGTGTTCTCGCGCCTGGTCGACACGCCCGTCGTGACGACGATCCACGGCTTCTCTTCGCCGCGCATAGTCCCCGTGTTCAAGCGGTACGAGGACCGCGTCCACTACGTCGCGATCAGCAAGGCCGACCGCGCCCCCGACCTGCGCTATGCGGCCACCATCCACCACGGCATCCCGGTGGAGGACTTCCCCTTCGATCCCGACGGTTCCGAGGACTTGCTGTTCTTCGGCCGCATGCACCCGGACAAGGGCGCGGCGGAGGCGGTGCAGGTCGCGCGTGAGACCGGGCGGCGCCTGGTCATGTGCGGGATCGTCCAGGACGAGGGCTACTTCCAGCGGACGGTCGAGCCCTTCGTCGACGGCGAGCGGATCGTCTACCGCGGCGCCGTGGGGGGCGAGGATCGCACCCGGGCGCTCGGCGGCGCGCGGGCGCTGCTGCACCTGATCGGCTTCGACGAGCCCTTCGGCCTGTCGGTGGTCGAGGCCATGGCCTGCGGCACGCCGGTGATCGCCTTCAACCGCGGCTCCATGCCCGAGCTGATCGACCACGGCGTCACCGGCTTCCTGGTCGAGACGGTGGAGCAGGCCGTCGAGGCGGTCGGTCGCGTCGGCGAGTTGGACCGCGCCGCCTGTCGCCGGGCGGTGGAGGCGCGCTTCAGCGTGGATCGCATGGCCGACGCCTACCTCGCCCTCTACCGCCGCCTCCTGGCCGGCTGAGCGGCCGCGCGCTCAGATCAGGAAGGCGTCGTCCCCGTCCTCCGCCATCGCCGGGGCGAGCGGGGAGGGCGGGCCCTGGGTGCGCGGGCTCGCGCGGCCGCGGGCGATCAGGCGGCCGACGCGGGCGATCAGCATCTTGTCGTCGAACGGCTTGGCCAGATAGTCGTCGGCGCCGCCCTCCCGCGCCCTCATCACGTCCGCCGGCGCGTTGCGGGCGGTGAGCATCAGCACCGGCACGCGCGCGAGCGTCGTCTCCGAGCGCATGGCGTGCAGCACGCCGAAGCCGTCCAGCCGCGGCATGTTCACGTCCAGCACCGCCGCGGCGAGCGGGCCCTCCAGCGCCCGCTCCAGCGCCTCCATGCCGTCGCGGGCGGCGACGACGTGGCAGCCCGCCAGCTCCAGCCGCACGGTGACGAGCTCCAGGATTGCGGGGTCGTCCTCCGCCACCAGGACGCGGGGACGGCGGGCGTCACGCGGCATCGGCCGCCTCCAGGCGCGGGGGAACGCTCCCGACGTGGCGCCGCAGCAGCTCGGCCAGCGCGCGGGGGGACAGCGGCTTGGCCAGGGCGCCGTCGAAGATCGGGTCGGGCGCGGCCAGAACGTCGGCGGAGAAGGCGATCAGGGGCGTGCGTGCGTTGGGCCCCGCGCCATCGCGGATCATCCGCGCCGCGGCGACGCCGCCCAGGCCGGGCATCCGCAGGTCCATCAGCACGAGGTCGTAGGCGCGCAAGGCCGCGCACCGCACCGCCACGTCGCCGCTCGCCACGGGATCCACCGTGAGGCCCATGGCCCGGAGCGCGGCGGCGGTCACTTCGCGGTTGGCCGTATGGTCGTCGACCAGCAGGACATGCGCCCCGTCGAGCAAGAGCGGCCCCGGAGGCGCCGCAACGTCCATCTGCGCGCCGTCGTCCACGCGGGCCGCGGGCATGCGGACTCCGAAGCACGACCCGACGCCCGGTTCGCTCTCGACCCAGACGGCGCCGCCCATGGCCTCCACCAGGCCCTTGCAGATCGCCAGTCCCAGGCCCGTGCCGCCGTGCCGCCGGGTGCTGGAGCCGTCCACCTGGGTGAACCGCTGGAACAGCCGCGCCTGTTCGGCCGGGGCCACGCCGACCCCCGTGTCGCGCACGAGGAAGGTCACGGCGCCGTCCCCGTAAGCGGCCTCGAGGCCCACCTCGCCGCGATCGGTGAACTTCAGCGCGTTGCCCAGGAGGTTGACGAGCACCTGCCGCACCCGGTCGCCGTCCAGCATGATCCGCTCCGGCAGCCCGTCCGCCTGGAGCCGGAGCGCGATCCCCTTGGCGCGCGCGTCGTTCTCGAACAGCTCCAGCGTTTCGCGCGCCAGCGTCGCCGGGTCGGTCGGGGTGGGCGCGAGCTCGATCTGGCCGGCCTCGAGCCGCGAGAAGTCGAGGACGTCGTTGACCGACCCCAGCAGCGCCTTGCCCGCCACGCGCACGCGATCCAGGTACCTCCGCGAGACGTCCGACAGCTCCGGCTGTTCGGCGACCAGGCCGGCGAAGCCCAGCACCGCGGTCAGCGGCGTGCGGAGCTCGTGGCTCATGTTGGCGAGGAACTCGGCCTTGGCGGCGGCGGCCGCCTCGGCCTCGCGACGGGCCTGCAGCAGCTCGGACTCCAGCCGCTTCCGGGCGGTGATGTCGCGGGCGATGTCCACGAAGCCGGTGGCGAGGCCCGCCGCGTCGAGGTTCA
>JASLDZ010000245.1 GCA_030151985.1 Caulobacteraceae bacterium
ACCGGACGGCGACCAGCGGCTGTCAGGGAACGCGTGGGACTACGGCTACACCGTCGGCCTGCAGCTCCACCCCGGCTCGCGCGCCAGCTTCGGGCTGAGCTACCGCTCGGCCATCGACCACACGCTCGACGGGCAGGTGACGGCGAACGTGCTCCTGGGGAACGCCACCATCCTGCCGATCGACTCGCCCGGCACGGCCAAGTTCACCACCCCCTGGATGGCGACGATCAGCGGCCGCTACGCCCTGACCGACAAGCTGACGCTGAACGCCCAGGTGCAGCGTATCGGCTGGAGCGAGTTCAAGGCGATCACCGTCGCCAGCGCCGGCATCCCCACCAACGGCGGGGTGCAGGTGACGCCCGAGCGCTACCGCAGCACCACCACCGAGGCGGTCGGCGTCGACTACAAGGTCAACCCGAAGTGGACGCTGCGCACCGGCGTCGAGTACGACCCGACGCCCACCCGCAACAGCAACCGCTCCGCGCGGGTGCCGGACGGCAACCGGCTGCTGGTCGGCGCTGGCACTACCGTGCAGGTGTCGCCCAAGCTCAGCTTCGACCTCGCCGGCGCCTACATCCATTTCGACGACAGCCGGGTGAACAGCGCGGTCAACCCCACGGGCTTCTCGCCCGTGGACCTGACGGGTACGGTCGAGGGCGAGGGCGCGGTGCTTTCGGCGGGCGCGCACTACCGCTTCTGACGCCCGGACGCGGCGTGGGGACGGCTGAGCGGAGCGCATGAGGATGGCGGCGGCGGGAAGGTCGGGGACGCGAAGGACCAGGGCCGCCGCCCTTCTGGCGACGCTTTCGGCGGCGGCGTGCGCCCACGCGCCGCCCCCTCCCCCGCCGCCTCCGCCGCCTCCGCCCGCCGCGGTTCTGCAGCCGCACGCCGGCGCGCCCTCGGCGCCGCCCTCGGCCACGCCGGCCAAGCCCTGCCGAACGCGCGCCTGCGCCGGCGGCGACCCTCGGCATCGCCAGTATTTCGACGAGCGGCGCCGCCGGTACTACTTCTTCGATCCCGTGCGGAAGCGCTACTATTGGGAGGACGGGACGCCCCGCGCCTGACGTCAGGGGGGTGCGCTCGCCGTGGAGGGCGGGGCTGATGGTGCAGCGCGTATGGATGGCGGCGGCGGCCGCGATGACGGTCGCGGCGGCGGGCGGGTGCGCCGACATGGGACCGAGGCCCGCCCCGGCGCTGGCGCGGCGCTGCGCCGACACGCGGTTTCCGATCTACTTCCAGCCCGGCTCCGACCAGCTCACCCAGCCCGGGCGTGACGTGATCGCGCTGCAGGCCCGCCGCATGGCGCCCTGCAAGGTGACGTCGGTCGATGTGGTGGGGCTGGCGGACGCGGACGCTCCGGCCGGAGACGGGCTGGAGCTGTCCCAGCGGCGCGCCGCCCAGGTCGCGCAGGCGCTCGCCGCGGCGGGACTGCCGGCCCCGGCGTTCGACATCCAGGCGCTCGGATCCGCCGGAGCGATCGCTCCCGGAGGACGCAAGGCCCCGCTGCATCGCCGGGCGGAGGTGGTGCTGCACGCCGCCCCCGCCTGAGCCGCCTTCGGAACGCCTGTCTCGCCGCACGCGTTGGCATCGGACAGGATTTCAGCGGCGGAAGGCGAGCGGCCTCATGAGCGACATCGGTCCCAACGGCCCGGCCGAGCCCCAGGTGGTGGGCGAGCAGAACGCTTCCCAGGGCCGCAAGGGCTGGGGCGTCAGCCGGATCCTCGCCGTCTCGCTGGTCCTGATCGTGGTCGCCTTCTTCGTGATCTACCTCGTGCATGCGCCCGGCTTCTCCAGCCATCACGGGTCCGGTGGGCAGTCGGGCGTGACCAACCACCAGGAGGCGAACGTCTTCCACGCGCCCGAGCCGGCGCCCAAGCCCGCCCCCGCCAACGGCACGGCGCTGAGCTCGAGCAACCAGCCGACCCCGCACTGAGCCTCTCGCCAGGCTCTCAAACGACGAAGGGGCTGCGGATCGCTCCGCAGCCCCTTCGCGTGTCCGCATGGACCCGCCCTAGACGACGGACCGGCCGCGCACCGCCCGGAAGATGAAGCTCACGACCAGGAGCACGAGGAAGACGAAGAACAGGATCTTGGCGATTCCGGCCGCGGCGCCCGCCAGGCCGCCGAAGCCCAGCGCCGCGGCGATCAGCGCTAGGATCGCGAACGTGATGGCCCAACCCAACATGATCCGACCTCCCAAGGGTGCGCCGCCCCATGGCGACGCTTCGATCGGAGGAACGTGGCGGGCCGCGGCCCGTTCCCGCGCGCCATCTGGGAGACGCACCGCCGCACCCGTTCATTGCGATTGGTTCGCAGAGTCGATTGCAAAGCTGCGCCGTGCTGTTAAGACGCGTTCTCAGTTTTCGACGTCGAGACCCGTCCGCCCATGCGCCCCCTGCTCGCCACCGTCGCCCTCGCCACCCTCGCGCCCATGGCCGCCTTCGCCGGCGAGGACGCGTCAGCCGTCCCCGCGCCGCAGGTGAGCGAGGTGGTGGTGAACGGCCGCAGCACGCCGCAGCAGGCGCCCACGGGGCTGTCGACCGCCGTGACCCAGTCGGTCCAGGACACGCCGCAGATCGTCAACGTGGTGCCGCGCGAGCTCATCCAGCAGCAGAAGATCACCACGCTGGAGCAGGCGCTGCGCGACGTGCCGGGCATCACGGTCGCGATCGGCGAGGGCGGCACGCTGGCGGGCGACCAGTTCAAGATCCGGGGCCTCGACGCCAACAACGACATCTACACCGACGGCCTGCGCGACTTCGGCGTCTACAC
>JASLDZ010000254.1 GCA_030151985.1 Caulobacteraceae bacterium
GTTCGACCCTCCCGGAGGGTCGAACTTGTTTGGAGGGACGCCCCGCGTCCCGACGCCATCCGGTCGGCCGTCGCGCGCAGGGCGGGTCAAGGGCGAAGAGCCGAAGGCGTCCCTTGACGCGCCCGAGCACGGCGGCCGACCGGATGGCGTCGGGACGCGGGGCGTCCCTCCAAACAAGTTCGACCCTCCGGGAGGGTCGAACACAGGGCTGGGGCCTGCCGCAGCCTCGGACTGACCGTCGCTGGCCAGCTCTAGGCCATGCCGCTTTCTCCCCGCCGCCGCTGATAGCGGCGGCTGCGCTTCAGGCGCTCTCCCACACATCGGAGCCCCCATGCTCACCGTCACCACGCCGCCCGCGGCGGAGCCCGTCTCCGTGGCGGAGCTGAAGGCGCGCCTGCGCGTCACGCACGACGCCGAGGACGACCTGATCGCAGCCCTGATCCCCGCCGCCCGCCAGCGGGTGGAGTCGGAGCTGGGGCTGGCGCTGCAGCCCACCGGGTTCAGCGAGACGTTCGACCCTTACGTCGAGCGCGTGGCGCTCTCGCGGGCGCCGCGAGTCGCCGTGGGCGCCGTGTCGGTCGGCGACGGGGCCGGCGGCTGGACCGCGCTCGACCCCGCCGCCTGGCGCCTGTCGGCCGACGACCGGCCGACGCGGGTGCAGGCGCCAAGCGTCGTGTGCGGGCTCTGCGCCGGAGCCCTGCGCGTGGACTACACGGCCGGCTTCGCCGACTGCCCCGCCGCCCTGAAGGAGGCGGTGCTCGCGCTCGCCGTCGAAGCCTACGAACGCCGCGGCGACCCCGCGCCGACGCTGGCCGCCGCCGCCGCCTGGCTCGCGCCCTTCCGCAGGGGGCGGCTGTGAGCGCCGCGTCCTCTCTCGCCGACGACGTGCTGGCGACGTTGGACGCGCCCTCCGAGACGCCGACCGCCTATGGCGGCCTCTCCCTTACCTGGACGCAGGTCGCCACCGTGTGGGTCGCGATCAGGCGTGCGGCCCTGCGCGAGGGCGCTGGCGCTCCGGGCGGGCCGCCCGCGGTGTCCCAAGGCGCGACCGCCACCGCCCGCGACCACCCGCTCGCCGCCGCCGGCCAGCGCCTGACGCCCCCCGGCGAAGACCCCTTCCGCGTGGTCGAGGTGCGCCGCGGCGAGCCCGCGCCCGGCGCGATGACCCTGATCCTCGACCGCCTCTCCTAGAAGGACGACCCCATGCCGCTAGACGCCGAGCGCGCGCTCGCCGCCGCGCTCCTCGCCCGCCTGCGCGCCGATCCGGGCGTGGCGGCCGCGAACATCGGCCCCCGCGTGCACGACCAGCCGCCCGCCGACCCCGGCTACCCCTACCTCGTGCTCGGCCGATCGGACGTGCGCCCGTTCGGCGGCGGCGACGGCGAGGGCGCGGAGGCGGAGGGGCTCGAGATCGCGCTCACCCTGACCTGCGTCTCCCGCTTCCAGGGGACCGAGGAGGCCAAGGCGGTGAACGCCGCCGTGCGCGCCTGCCTGCACGACGCCGCCGTCCCGCTGACCGACTGGCGGCTGGTGAACCTGCGCACGGTCTTCTCCGACGTGTTCCGCGCCAGCGACTGGCGCTCCACCTACGGCGTCGTGCGCCTGCGCGCGGTCGTCGAGCCTTCGGGAGGCTGAGATGGCTGCACAGAAGGGTAAGGACCTGTTGCTGAAGATCGGCGACGGCGGCGCGCCGGAGGCCTTCACCACGCTGGCGGGCCTGCGTACGCGCACGCTGTCGCTGAACGCCAAGAGCGTGGACGTGACCGACGCGGACTCGGCGGGGCGCTGGCGCGAGCTGCTGGAGGGCGCCGGGGTGCGGCAGGTGTCGGTCTCCGGCGCCGGCGTGTTCCGCGACGCGGCGGCCGACGCGGTGGTGCGCCAGGTGTTCTTCGACCAGACCGCGCGCGACTGGCAGCTCGTCATCCCCGACTTCGGCGTGCTGCAGGGACCGTTCCTCGTCGCCGCGCTGGAGTACGCCGGCGCCCACGACGGGGAGGCGACCTACGCGGTGACGCTGGCGAGCGCCGGGGCGGTGAGCTTCACCGCGATGTGAGCCGGCGCCCTCTCCCTCCCCCTCGTGGGGAGGGGGAACCGCGGCCGCAGGCCGTGGTGGGTGGGGCCGCAGAGCGCAGCGTATGCGACCTTTGAGCAAGCGCCTCGGCTGACCCTCTTACGCTTCGCTCTCGTTCCCCACCCACCACGGCCTGCGGCCGCGGTCCCCCCTCCCCGCGAGGGGGAGGGAGAGGAGTCTGCATGACCCTTCCCATCAACCCCGCCCGCGGCGAGGTGCTCAGCCCCGTCGCCGGCGAGCCGCGGCGGCTGTGCCTGACGCTGGGCGCGCTGGCCGAGATCGAGGGGGCGCTCTCGCTCTGCGGCCCCGGCGAACTGGCGGCGCGGCTGCGCGAGCCCCGGGCGGAGGAAATCGCCGCCGTGCTCGCCGCGCTCCTGCGCGGCGGGGGCGAGGACGCAACCCTGGCCGCCTCCGCCACGCCGCGCGAGGCCGCCGAGGCGGTGGCGGCCGCCTTCGCCGCCGCCGCGTGACCGGCTTCGACTGGCCGGCGGCGTTGCGGCTGGCGGCCCTGGGCCTGCACCTGCCGCCGCACCGTTTCTGGGCGCTCTCGGTGAAGGAGTGGCGTGCGCTGACGGCGCCGCCCGCCGCCGCCGCCCCCCTTTCGCGCGACGCCTTCGAGGCGCTCGCCGCCCGCTTCCCGGATGGCCCCGCATGACCGATTTCCTCCTGCCCACGCCCGCGCTGGACGCCGTCGCGGCGGGGATCGCCGGCGCCGGCGCCGATCGGAAGCAGCAACAGGACGACGCGGAGAAGACCGCCGCCGCCATCAGCGCCGCCTTCGACAAGGCGGGCGACAGCATCGCCAAGTCGCTCGCGAAGGCGGCGAGCGACGGCAAGGTGAGCCTGGCGGAGCTCGCGTCCGTCGCGGTGTCGGCGCTGGAGTCGTTCGGCAAGACCGCCGTGGCGGGCGCGGGCGGCGGGCTGGACGGCCTGGGCGCGGTGCTGGGCTCGCTGACCTCCAGCCTGTTCTCGGGCGCCAAGGCCGACGGCGGCCCGGTGACGCCGGGCGGCGCCTATCTGGTGGGGGAGCGCGGGCCCGAGGTGTTCCGGCCCGCCACGGCCGGCGACATCACGCCGGCGGGCGGCGGCGCCGGCGCGGTCGTCAACGTCACCATCGCCGGCGGGGGCGCGCCGCAGTTGCTCCGCTCCGAAGCCCAGATCGCCGCCGCCCTGGCCCGCGCCGTCGCGCTGGGCGCCCGCTGATAGCTCCAATCTTCGAGGTTCCCATGCCGCTTCCCGCCTTCGCGGAGGTGCGCCTGCCCGCGCGCCTCGCCTTCGGCTCCACCGGCGGGGTGGAGCGGAAGACGCAGATCGTCAGCCTCGCCTCCGGCTTCGAGCGGCGCTGGACGCCGTGGGCGGACGGGCGGCGGCGCTACCTGGTGGGCCAGAGCATCCGGCGGCTGGAGGACGCGGCCGAACTCCTCGCCTTCTTCGAGGCGCGACGTGGGCGTCTGACGGGCTTTCGCTTCAAGGACTTCACCGACTTCGCCTCGGGCGCGCCGGTGACGCCGCTGGACCAGCCGATCGGCGTGGGCGACGGGGCGACGACGGGCTTCGACCTGGTTAAGCTCTACGGCGACTACGCGCGGCCGATCCGCAAGCCCGTGGCCGGCACGGTGCGCGTGGCGGTGGCGGGGGCGGAGGTCTCCGGCTTCGCGGTCGACACCACCACCGGCCGGGTGACGCTGACCGTCCCGCCGCCCGCCGGCGCGGCGGTGACGGCGGGGTTCGAGTTCGACGTGCCCGTGCGCTTCGACGCCGACCGGCTGGACGTGACGCTGGAGGGCTTCGACGCGGGCCGCGTCGTGGCGGTGGCGCTGGTCGAGGTGCGGGTCTGATGCGCGCCGTCCCTCCTGCCCTGGCCGCGGCGATCGAGAGCGGCGCCGCCGGGCTGTGCACCTGCTGGATCGTGACGCGCACGGACGGCGTGGCGCTCGGCTTCACCGACCACGACCGGCCGCTCGGCGTGGAGGGCGTGACCTGCTCCGCCGCCAGCGGCTGGACGGCGGGTGCGGCGGATCTGGAGCTGGGGAGCGCGCCCGGCCAAGCCTCCGCGGCCGGCGCGCTCGACTCGGACGCCATCACCGAAGCCGACATCGCCGCCGGCCTCTACGATGGCGCCGTGGTCGAGACCTGGCGGGTGGACTGGACCGATCCCTCGGCCCGCGTGCGGCTGAACCGGGGCACGATCACCCGGCTGGTCCGCACCGGGCAGGGCTTCACCGCCGAGGTCGAAGGGCCGCTGGCCGCGCTGAAGCGGGTGGTCGGCCGCGCCTACGACCGGCTGTGCGACGCGCAGCTGGGCGACGG
>JASLDZ010000294.1 GCA_030151985.1 Caulobacteraceae bacterium
AACATCCAGGCCACGCCCGTGGCGATCACGGCGATCACAGCCAGACCGCGCACGACGTTGTTGTTCAGGATGTCGATGACGTTCTGGATGAACGTCCCGATGTTGCCGCCCGCGCTGGAACTGGTCTGAGCAAGGGCCGGACTCGAGACGCAAGCCAACGCCGCTCCGAGCGTCAAGGCGACGGTGAGCCGTGAGGCTGAAGATGGGGTCATGAGGGCGCTCCGTTCGGGGCCGGGTCGGACGTCGGAATGGAAGAAGGCGAGGGCTGCGATCGCTGCGGCGTCGACCAGACGAAGATCTGAGGGTTCGTTCGATCGAAGACGTCCAGGCCGGAGGTGGCGGAGCGCGCCGGTTCGTCTGACTGCGGGGGACGCGGACCGCGGCGACGCTTCAGCCGAACGGGAGCGGCGTTCGTGGCGGCTTGCGAGCCCGGATCATCCCTCGGGTCGATCGGGGGGACGACCTGCGCGGCCGCGCGGTAGACCCGTGCGACGTAGCCGTTGCGAAGGCCCCGCGCGGGATCGCCTGTGTTGTAGTCGGAAAGCGCCGCCTTCAGGCGGTCGCCTCCGCGATCTGCGCGTTCCGCTTCGCGGCCGTAGGCCTCCGCGAGGATGCGGGCTCCGCCGCCCAGGTTGCGACACGGATCGAAGGCCGCCGCCATCGGCAGCTGAAGGCGCGCCAGGTTGCGGACGTTGATCTGGGTCAAGCCCAGATCGAAGTTGACGCGCGTCGCGGCCAGGCGGCGCGCGATGATCAGGGCGGCGGCGGCTGAGCGAGGATGAATCACGCGCGGCGCCCGGCCATTGACCCCCATCGCCAGAGGATCAAGCCCGCTCTCCGCGCGGCTGAGCGCAAGAAGCGTCG
The DNA here is from genome assembly GCA_030151985.1 of Caulobacteraceae bacterium. Taxonomy (GTDB): domain Bacteria; phylum Pseudomonadota; class Alphaproteobacteria; order Caulobacterales; family Caulobacteraceae; genus JASLDZ01. Next base: position 865 of record JASLDZ010000294.1, read on the forward strand.
GCGGCGCGATCTGCGGGGCGCAGGCGACTGCGAGATTTAGGAAGACGGAGACGGGAAGCGGCACGCCTGAAGATCCTAGCGCGCCCAGCTGGACGCGGATCGGGCGAGGCGGCTCAGCCCTGCGGATCGTCCCTGCGCTTCAGGCTTTCGGCGACCCAGCGACGCGTTTGCGCGTCCTTGTCCTCCAGCTCCTGTGCGAGCTCGTCGAACGCGCGTTCGAAAGCCTCGAGCAGCCTGCTCGCCTCGAGCCGCCGGGCCCCGTCGCCGAGGCGCCTGGAGAACCTCTCGAACGCCAAGGCATGAAGCCACACGAGCTTGTTGTCGGCCGCCAGCGTCGCAAGTTCCGGCCGATCGAGATGGACGGCGTAGAGGATCCCGAGCGGGTCGCACTCGCAGATGCTCGCGAACTCGAAGATCCGGTCGAGCTCTGAGCGCACGTCCCCCGCCTCGAACCGCTCGTAGGCGCGGAGCTGAAGCCCCATGGCGCTCGCGACCTCCTTCGCGCTGCGGCCGCGCAACGCCCGGACGGCTCGAAGTGTGGCGGTCAGCGCTGTACGACGCCGCTCGCGCTCGCGGTCGGGGCGCCTCACGAGCGGTTAGAAACTGAAAACGCAAACTGCATGCCTCCTTGTTCTCCCGAATGGACGGTCGCTCAACGCGGCCGGCGCATTCCGAAGGCGCTGGTCGATCTTGGCGCGGAGAGGCGGGGCGCGGGGCACCGATCATCGACGTTGGCGCGTCGAAATTCGACGCGGTCGCGGCGCAGGACGGAGTGGCGACCACCCGGAGGCGGCTCTAGCGTCGACGACCCGCTCAGCTTCCAGGATGAGGCGAGGGTCGGGCGGAGAGGTGGCTTTGGGAAAGGCGCGGGATGCGTATGGGCTGGTGGTGAGCCGGCTGCGCATGCGCCTTCGCGAAGGCGCTTGGCCGCCGGGATCGCTCCTCAACATCGGCGAATTGGCCGACGAGTTCAGGACAAGCACGACACCGGTGCGCGAGGCCCTGGCGCGGCTTGCTGGCGAAGGCCTTCTGGTCGAAGCCCGCGGGCGCGGGTTCGCCTCGCCCCGCTTCGATGTCGAAGAGCTCGTCGCGCTTTACGACCTGCATGAGGCGGAGGTCGTCTTGGCCGTGGCGACGTCGTCCGTCCGCCTTCGCGGGACCTACATGCCCCCGCGAGGCTTGGCTGCGGCGCTGACCGGGGTTGCCGAAAGCGGCCTCGTCGATATTGCCGCCAAGGTGTTCGAGACCATCGTGCACGCCAGCGCGAACGCGCCTCTGGCCAGGGCTCACGCCTCGACGAGCGAGCGATTGGCGCCGGCCCGCCGCGCGGAAGCCGCCCTGATCCCGGACGCGGGCGAAGAACTCCTCCGTCTCGCCAGGAGCTACGACGCGCACGACGCGGAAGAACTGCGCCACCTCCTCCAACGCTATCACCAGCAACGTCGGTCGTTGTCGGCGGCCGTACATGGCGAGATGGAGAACAGGTGGTCACTGCTCCCATCTGATACAATATAGTTGGATATATGTAGGACAGCCTCTAGAGAAGTCTTAGTCTCTAAGCGTCGCCGCCCGGCGATGTATGCAAGGAGATGGAAGCCATGAACACGCGCAAGGCCATCAAGCTGATCCCGCTGGGATCCGCGAAGCGGCTCACCCGGGGCGGTCCGGGGATGTTCAAGGAACTGGGCGGGGTCGCGCGCCAGATCACGCCTCCCTGATCGCCCCTCGAGGTCGGCGCCAGAGGCGCCGGCCTCACTCCTCTTCGCGTCGAAGGATCGCTCATGAAGGTTTGGCTGCGAAGAGACGTTCACGTCGTGC
>JASLDZ010000297.1 GCA_030151985.1 Caulobacteraceae bacterium
CATGCCTGACCTCGACGGCGGCCACCTGTTCCTGACCGTGCTGGCGCCGGTGCGCACCGACGTGATGCTGGACCCGATCGTCGGCCGCTCGCGCTCGCACCGGCACATGCTGGCGCAGAAGCTGGCGCTGATCCCCACGGGCCGGCAGACCGCCGCCTCGGACCCGAACGGCTGGGCCTCGCCCTTCTCGCGCAACACGATGAACCACCTGGCGCGATTCGCGATCGTCGACGGGCCGACCTTCAACGGGCGGGTCTCGGACGACACCCTCGTGGGGCTGCTGAAGGGGACCGACCCCCTCGCCGCCCAGCCGGTGGACGGGCTCTCCACTCCCTTCCTGCTGTTCGCCGCCGACGTGGACGCGCAGGGAATCACCGACGTGGCGAGCGCCGTGCGGGCCTACACCGACGCCCTATGGGCGACGATGAAGGACGACCTCCTCGTGATCTTCGGCCACTGCGTCGGCTTCGAGGGCGTGGCCGACGCGGACGGCTTCTTCCGCTACATCCGCCGCTGCCAGGTCGAGACCACCATGCCGTTCAACGACTACTGGCTGGATGGCCTGCCGCTGCCGCCGGACAAGCCGGGAGGGGGGCTGCAGGGGCTGCTCAAGCCGGCCGCCTATGCGCTGTGCGCGCTGGTCGCCCTGTGGCTGGCGGCGGTGCTGGTGGATGTCGCGAGCGTGGCGCTGGGCATTCACGGCGACCTCCCGCGGCTGGCGAGCCGGGTGGCGGTCTGGGGCGTGATCCTGGGCGTGGGCGCGCTGGCGCTGGCCGGGGTCGTCGCCTGGATCGCCTATCGATGGGTGCTGGCGAAAGGCGCAGAGCCCTTTCCCCCTGCGCCCGGCGCCGACCTGCCGACGGTGCTGAAGGCGCTGTTCCTGCAGCAGCAGTTCACCCGCTTCGCCATCGAGGCCCAGGGGTTGGACGACGCCGCCCTGCACGCCCGCTTCGGCGCCTTCCTCGCCGCGGTGGAGCCCGCCAATCCGCAGCCGACACAAGCCGCGGGCGAGGTGCGGTCCGACAAGGTGGAGTGGGCGTGATGGGGGCGCTCGACCTCGCCGACATCCAGGGCAACATCCACCGCCCGTACGGCCGCTTCGGCTTTCCTTGCAGCCGCCATCTCTTCTTCAACATCGCCGACCCCGCGGCCGGCCGGCGCTTCGTGCAGGGCCTGCGCCCGCGGGTGACCACCGCCGAGCCTTGGGACACCGTCCCGGGCCCCGACGGCAAGCCGGTGACCCGCAAGCCGCCGATCACGCTGAACGTCGGCTTCACCTGCGCGGGCTTCCGCGCGCTGCGGCTCCCCACCCGCACCCTGCGGCTCTTCCCGGACGAGTTCATCGACGGCATGGGCTGCCGGGCGGAGATCCTGGGCGACGTCGGCGACAGCGCGCCCGACCGCTGGGACCCGATCTGGCGGACCGACGACGCGCGGGACCGCGAGGTGCACGCCTGGGTCTCGCTCAACGCCGGCGCCCTGCCCGACGGAACGGCGCTGCCGGTGTTGCAGGAGTGGACCGACTGGCTGGTCGGCCTGGCGCAGGCCTGCGAAGGCGTCGCGCTGCTGACCGGGCACGGGGCGGACGGCGCCGGCCGCTGGCAGGACGCCAACGCCCTCATGCAGCCGATCGAGGGCGGCAGGACGCCCGTGCCCAAGGAGTGGTTCGGCTTCACCGACGGCATCAGCGACCCCGTCTTCGCCGGCCAGTTCTCGGGCGAGGCGGAGGCGGTCGCCAGCATGGGCGGCGGCAAGATCGCGGAGGGCCCCTACGATCCCCGCACGAGCTGGTCGCCGCTGGCCACGGGCGAGTTCCTGCTGGGCCACGCCGACGAGGGGCAAGAGTATCCGGTCGCGACCGAACCCTCCGCCTTCGCCCGCAACGGCACCTTCATGGTCTGGCGCAAGCTGCGCCAGGACGTTCAGGCCTTCGAGGCCGAGATGGGTCGGCAGGCCGCGATTTGGATGCGCGTCACCGGCGAGAGCGACGAGCAGGCCGCTCGCGAGACCGTCTGCGCCAAGATCGTCGGCCGCTGGCGCTCAGGGGTGCCGCTGGCCGTGGCGCCCACCTGGGCCGACCACCAGCGGGTGATGGAGGACTGGAAGGACTGCCTGGAGCTGACGCTGCGCACGCCGCGCGACCAAGCCGAGCGCGACCGGCTGGCCGCCTTCTCGCGCATGCTGACGGGCTTCCGCTTCGGCGACGACCTGCGGGGCGAGAAGTGCCCGCTGGGCGCGCACATCCGCCGCGCCAACCCTCGCGACATGCTGGACCCCCTGCTCAGCGCCGAGCGGGGCGCCACCACCCTGACCAACCGCCGCAGGCTGATGCGGCGCGGCCTGCCCTACCAGGACCCCGGCGGCGAGGTGGGCGTGGTGTTCATGGGGCTGTGCGCCAGCCTGTTCCGTCAGTTCGAGTTCATCCAGCAGCAGTGGATGGCCTATGGGCTGGACTTCGAGGCCGGCAACGACACCTGCCCGCTGATCGGCGGCCGCACCCAGTCGGACAAGCACGTGGTGCAGGGCGCAGGCGCCACGCCCACCTTCATCGCCGGCGGCCTGCCGCAGTTCGTGAGCACCCGCGGCGGAGACTACTTCTTCCTGCCCAACATCAGCGCGCTCAGGATGCTGGCCATGGGCACGGTCGACCCGACCTGATCATCCCGTCCGGCCCCTGACCCAGCCTCACACCCGGCCGGTGCGGGCGACCTCGCCGTACCAGTGGAACGAGTCCTTCGGCGTGCGGGTCGCATCGTTGGCGAAGTCGACGTAGGTCAGGCCGAAACGCTGGCTGTAGCCCGCCGCCCACTCGAAATTGTCCAGGAGGCTCCAGCAGTGGTAGCCCCGCACGGGGACGCCGGCGGCCATCGCGCGCCTCACCTCGCGCAGGTGGGAGCGGATGTAGGCGATGCGCTTCTCGTCGTGGATCCGGTGGTCCGCTCCGGGACGGGCGTTGTAGCTGGCCCCGTTCTCGGTGATCTCGATCGGACGGCGGCCCGTGAGGCCGTGCATGTCGACCAGGATGTCGTAGAAGCCCTGCGGGTAGATGTCCCAGCCGATGTCGGTCTTGGCGTGCGGCCCGACGCCCCATTCCGCATGGGTGTCCAGGCCGGGCACCCCGGTCGCGTTGGACGGATCGTCCGACACCCGCCAGCTCGTGTAGTAGTTCAGCCCCACGTGGTCGAGGTCGGCGCGCAGGATCGCCTCGTCGCCCTCCCGCCAGCCGAGCAGCTCGTGCTCCCGGTCCGGCGGCAGCACCTTGGGATAGGCGCCGGTGAAGGCGGGCTCCAGGAACCAGCGGTTCAGGAAGCGCGCGTGCCGCGCCGCCGCCGCCCGGTCGGCGTCCGAGGACGTGGCCGGCAGCATGGGCGCCACGTCGCAGACGTTGCCCACCTCGGCGCGCGGGCTCGCGGCCTTCAGCGCCCGGAAGCTCAGGCCGAGCCCGAGGTTGACCGTATGGGTGGCCTTCAGGAAGGCCAGCGGCTCGCGCCGCCCGGGGGCGTGAATGCCCTCCCAGTAGCCGAGGTGGGTGAAGGTCTTCGGCTCGTTGAACACCGACCAGTGGACCACGCGATCGCCCAGCGCCTGGCCCATGATCGCGACGTAGTCGGCCATGCGGGAGGCGGTGTCGCGGTTGGGCCAGCCGCCCTTGTCCTCCAGCGCCTGCGGCAGGTCCCAGTGGTAGAGGGTGACCGAGGGGCGGGCGCCGGCCTCCAGCACCGCGTCGGTCAGCCGCTTGTAGTAGTCGAGGCCCCTGGGGTTGGCCGGTCCCGTCCCGTCCGCCTGGATGCGCGGCCAGCTGATCGAGTAGCGGTAGCTCTTCAGCCCGAGCCGACGGATCAGCGCCGCGTCCTCGCGGTATCGGTGGTAGCTGTCGCAGGCCACGTCGCCGGTGTCGCCGTTCAGGATCTTGCCGGGCGTGTGGGCGAAGGTGTCCCAGACCGACGGGCCCTTGCCGTCGGCGGCCGGCGCGCCCTCGACCTGGTAGGCGGCCGTGGCGGCGCCCCACAGGAAGTCGGCGGGAAAGACGGCCGGCCGGTCATCGCCCCGCGCCAGCGCCTGGGAGGCGGGCGTCGCGGCCAAGCCGGCGGCGGCGGCGGCCTGGAGAAGCTGTCGTCTGTGCATCGTCTCGAACCCTCAAGCCGTGAGCCGTCGCGACCGGAGCGGCCTTGTCGCCGCGCCGCGTCTTGACGTCCGCGTCACTTCCCAGCCTTCGATGGACGCCACAGTGTGACATCGCTGTCAACGTTCCCGCGCAAAGGTTCCAGAATATCGCGGCCCGCCGAGAATTGGAGTTGACAGCGCTGCCATTCGGCGTTCCCCTCCTGCCGCCGTCGGGGGGTTTTCGCCCGAAGGTCAAGAAAGCCGGCGATCGCCGGACGGCCGGTCGCAACGTCCGCGCCGTACACGAAACGCTTGGGGGAACACATGACCGTCCACGGCCGCCATCCGCTGCGCGTCGTCCTTCTGGCCGCGAGTTCGCTGGGCGCGCTCGCCCTGGCGCAGCCCGCGCTGGCGCAGACGTCCGACGCGAAACCCGTGACTTCTCAGGACCAGCCGGGGACAGCCGGGCCGCCGTCGAGCGCGCAGGCGCCGGGCGCCAGCAACGCCGTGCCGCCTCCGACCAGCGCGAAGGGCTCCGCACCGGCCGACGCGGGTCCTTCGGCCGTCAGCGAGGTCGTGGTCACCGGCTTCCGCGCCTCGCTGCAGAGCGCGCTAAACAACAAGCGCAACAGCGACCTGCCGATCGAGTCGATCGCGCCGGAGGACATCGGCAAGTTCCCCGACCAGAACGTGGCCGAGTCGCTGCAGCGCCTTCCCGGCGTGCAGATCGACCGCTCGCAGGGCAAGGGCACGGCGGTGCTGATCGACGGCCTGCGCCAGAACCTGACCACGCTGAACGGCGACATCTTCCTGACCGGCAAGGAGTTCTACGTCTCGGGCGAAGGCTCCGGAGGCGGCGCAGGCGGCAACTCGCAGTACAACTCGCTGGAAGGCATCCCGAGCGAGGAGATCGGCGGGATCGACGTCTACAAGAACCCGAAAGCCTCGATCACCGAAGGCGGCCTGGGCGGCACCATCGACCTGAAGACGCGCGACCCCCTGGCCCAGCCCTACGGCTTCAGCTTCGGCGGCAACCTGCGCGGCGTCCACGCCGAGGGCACGGGCAGCGAGGGCACGAGCCACGTCACACCCAACGGCACGCTGGTGCTCTCCTGGAAGCCGAGCTCGCGCCTAGCCTTCACCGGCAGCGTTTCCTACGACGAGGAGGACACGCACACGGAAGAATACCAGCAGGCCAACCGCAACCAGTGGCTGATCACCAACTCCGCCACGCCGCCCTACGCCGGCGCGCTGACGCCCGCGGGGCTGACCACGCTGCCGAACAACCAGTATTACATCGAGCCGCAGCTCGGCTACTTCAGCGACATCTTCGACCACAGGAAGACGATCGGGGCGTCGATCGGCGTCGCCTACAAGCTGACGGACGCGATCACCACGCGGGTGAACTGGTTCCACTCCCACGAGGACGAGGACACCACCACCTATTCGGACAAGGCCTGGTTCAACGGCCAGGGCACCTCGCCCGGCGTGCTGCTCCCCGGCATCGATCCGACGCAGCCCTACAGCATC
>JASLDZ010000301.1 GCA_030151985.1 Caulobacteraceae bacterium
GGCAGCACGTCGAGCACGCCCATCGCCGCCTTCGGCCCGACGCCCTGGATGGCGGTGAGCGCGTTGAAGGCGCCCCGCTCCTCGCGCAGAGCGAAGCCGTAGAGCGTGGTCCCGTCCTCGGCCGTGCGGCTCTCGATGTGCAGCTGCAGCTCCGCGCCGACGGCGGGCAGGCGGCTGAGCGCGTGGCTCCCCATGCGGACGATGTAGCCGACGCCGCCGACATCCAGCAGAGCGTGGTCGGCCTCGACTTCGGCCAGCACGCCGCGCAGCCGCCCGATCACGCCGCGCCCCTCATGCGAGCGGCGGCGACCCGCAGGTGCGCGTGGGCGATGGCGACGGCGAGCGCGTCGCAGGCGTCATGCCCCGCTTCGCCGACGCCGGGCAGCAGGCGGCGGACCATGAAGCCGACCTGGTCCTTCTCCGCCGCGCCCGTGCCGACCACCGCCTTCTTCACCAGCCGCGTCGCGTACTCCGCCACCGGCAGCCCCGCGCGGGCGGGAGCGACCAGGGCGCAGGCGCGGGCCTGGCCGAGCTTCAGCGTGCTCGCCGGGTTCATGTTGACGAACACCTCCTCCACCGCCGCCTCGTGGGGGGCGTGCGCCGCGACGACCGCCTCCAGCGCCTCCAGCAGGCGATTCAGCCGCTCCGCCATCTCCAGCTTGTCTGGGACGGCGACCACGCCGCACGCCACCAGCGTCAGCCGCGAGCCCGCGCATTCCACCACGCCCCAGCCGGTGCGGCGCAGGCCGGGGTCCAGGCCGAGGATGCGGAGGCTGTGCGCGTTCATCATGCGTTCCACGCCCTGTATGACGGCGTTCGTCCTTTCGGGGAAGTGAACGGGCGACGGGCGCGGCGCGGCGTTTGGCGCGAGGCGCCAAGCCCGCTAAAGCCTGCCCCCGCCATGACCGCCGCCCTCTCCCTCGACGATGTCCGCGCCGCCGCCGACCGCCTGAAGGGCAGGATCGAGCGCACGCCCTGCCGCTACTCGCGCACGCTGTCGGCGATCACCGGCGCCGAGGTGTGGGTGAAGTTCGAGAACCTGCAGTTCACCGCCAGCTTCAAGGAGCGCGGCGCCCTCAACAAGCTTCTGCAGCTCACCCCCGCCGAGCAGAAGCGCGGCGTGATCGCCGCCAGCGCCGGCAACCATGCGCAGGGCCTGGCCTACCACGGCACGAGCCTCGGCATCCCGACCACCATCGTCATGCCCCGCGCCACCCCCACGGTGAAGGTCGAGCACACGCGCGACTTCGGGGCGACCGTGATCCTGGAAGGCGAGACCTACGACGACGCCGACGCCCACGCCCGCAAGCTGTGCGAGGAGCGGGACCTCGTCTTCGTCCACCCGTTCAACGACTTCGACGTCATGGCCGGCCAGGGCACCATCGCGCTGGAGATGCTGGAGGACGCGCCTGAGCTGGAGGTGCTGCCCGTGCCGATCGGCGGCGGCGGCCTGATCTCCGGCATGGCGACGGCGGCGAGGGCGCTGAAGAACGACATCGGCGTCGTGGGCGTGGAGGCGGCGATGTACCCCTCGTTCACCGCGCGGATGCGCGGCATGCGCTCCAAGATCGGCGGCCAGACCATCGCGGAGGGCATCGCGGTCAAGCAGGTCGGCGACCTCACCTACGCCACGGCCCGCCCGCTGCTGGACGACGTGCTCTTGGTGGAGGAGCCGTTCATCGAGCGCGCCGTGGCCCTCTACTGCAACGTCGAGAAGACGGTGGCCGAGGGCGCCGGCGCGGTCTCGTTGGCCGCGCTCCTGGCTTACCCTGAGCGGTTCCGGGGGCGGAAGTGCGGCTTGGTGCTCTGCGGCGGGAACATCGACACGCGGCTCCTGGCCAGCGTGCTGACCCGCGAGCTGGTGCGGGAGAAGCGCATCTCCTCCTTCCGCATCGTCGGCGACGACCGGCCGGGCCTCCTCGCCACCGTCAGCGCGGTGATCGGCGAAGCGGGCGGCAACATCATCGAGGTGACGCACAACCGGCTGGCGCTCGACGTGCCGGCCAAGGGCGCCGAGTTCGACCTGATGGTCGAGACCCGCGACGCCGCCCACACCGACGAGATCGCGGAAGCCCTGCGCGTCCGCGGCTACCCGCCCCGTCCCCACGCCTGACGCCCTGTCCCCGGAGTCCCCGAATGCGTCCCGTCCTTGTCCCCGCGCTTGTCCTCGCCCTGTCCCTGCTGGGCGCCTGCCACAGGGCGGGCGCGCAGGACGCGCCGCCGAACGCGGCGCTGCTGCAGGCCGAGCAGGCCAAGGGCGCGGCCTTCCTGGCGAAGAACGCCAAGGCGCCGGGCGTCGTCGTGCTGCCGTCAGGGCTGCAGTACAAGGTGGTGAAGTCCGGCCCCGCGAGCGGCGCCCACCCGGCGGAGGGCGACGAGATCCGCGTGCACTACGAGGGCACGCTGCTCGACGGCACGGTGTTCGACTCCACGCTGAAGACCGGCCAGCCCGCGGTGATGACGCTGGCCCACCTCGTGCCCGGCTGGATGGAAGCGCTGCCCCTGATGCGGCCGGGCGACGAGTGGATCCTCTACGTGCCGGCGTCGCTCGCCTACGGGGACGAGGGCGCGGGCGCCGACATCCCGCCCGGCGCGACGCTGGTGTTCCGCCTTCAACTCCTCGGCGTGCTGCCCAAGCCGGCCGGCGCCCTGGGCTGAGGCGGCTTGGCGAGGGTGCGGGTCGGGACTACCCTCGACGCATGGCGGACGGATTCACGCTCGAGATCGACGCCGACCTGGCCCGCCGGATCGAGCGGAAGGCGGAGGGAAGCGGCCTGTCCCGCGAGGACGCCGCCCGGATGCTCCTGGAGCAGCAGGTGTTCGATCCCGCCGACTACACGTGGCTCAACGGCGATCCGCGCGAGGCTGAGCCGCCTTACGACCCTACGACGCCGACGGTCGCTTGGGAGGACGTGAAGGCGAGGCTTCGCTCGAAATACCCTCGGCTCGGCCTTCCGGAGTGATCCTTCGCCTGCGGCTGCTCCGGCAGGCTGACGCCGATCTGGATGCCCTCCTCGGATGGCTCGACAGTCAGAACAGCGCCGCGGCGCGCGAAGCGGCGCACGCGATCTGGGTGGCGATCGACCAGCTGCTGGCGTTCCCCCTCTCAGCGCCGAAGATCGGCGATTTCAGGGAGAAGACCGTCCGCTTCGGTCGGGACGGATTTATGATCCGCTACGAGATCGTCGACGACCTGGTGCTCGTCCGCCGCATCTTCCACGGTCGCCAGGACCGCAGCTCGAAATCCTAGGCCGCAGACGGCTGACGCTCGTCCACGAAGAGCGCGCGCACGGCGTCGGGGGTGCGGGCCAGGCGCAGGCGCTCGCGCAGCTCGGGCCGACGCAGCAGGCGCGACACCCGCGCCAATGCGCGCAGGTGCTCCGACCCGTCGCCGACGGGGGCCAGGAGCGCGAACAGCATGTCCACGGGCCGGTCGTCGACGGCGCCGAACGGCGTCGCTTCGTCGAGCCGCACGAACACCGCGCGCATCCCGTCGAGCCCGGCGAGCTGGGCGTGCGGCACGGCGACCCCGTGGCCCACGCCGGTCGAGCCCTGCGCCTCGCGTTCGGCCAGGGCGTCGAGCACGGCCGCGGCGTCCAGGCGGTAGGCGCGGGCGGCCAGCTCGGCGACGGCGTTCAGCGCCGCGCGCTTTCCGCCCGCCCCCACGTCGACGGCGATCGCGCCGTCGCTGAGCCAGTCCTGGAGCTCCAACCTAGTTCGCCTTCTGCGCGGCCGCGCCCTTGGCGCCGGCGGTGCGCTGCGGGTCTATCCAGCCGATGTTGCCGTCGGGTCGGCGGTATACGACGGAGAGGCCGTCGTGCGCCACGTTGCGGAACATGATCACCGACGCGTCGGTCAGGTCGAGCTCCATCACCGCCATGGAGACGGTCATGGCCCGAACCTCGGACTGCGACTCCGCGATGATGGCGCCGGCGGGAGCGCCGCCATCCCCGTGCGTGGCGCCGCCGTCGTCCGCGTCCGCATCGTCGTCGTCGTCCGGCGCGCGCAGCACCGTGTAGGCCGCGAGCTCGGAGCGGGCGCCGACGCCGCCCAGGTGGGGCTTGTGGCTGACCAGCTTGCGCTTGTAGCGGCGGATGCGCGTCTCGAGCTTGGCGAGCGCCGTATCGAACGCGGCGTGGGCGTCGCCTCCCAGGCCCTTGGAGACCAGCCGCTGGCCCGAGGCCAGGCGGATCACCACGTCGACGCAGAACTGATGGCCTTCGCGGTGCACCACCACGTCGGCCTGGCCGCCGCGGTCGAAATATTTGCCGACCCGGGCCGCGATCTCCTCGTCGATCCGGGATCGCAGGGCGTCGCCCACCGCCACGTGCTTTCCCGAGACGTTCACATCCATCGTATCGAGCGCTCCGGCGTCGGCGTCGACCTTTGAAAGCATGACTCACTCCGACCTTGCAGGGGGGCCAAGTCAAGCGCGCCGCCAGCGCGGCGGCGGGCCTGGATGAGCCCTGGCGGCTGGGAAACGCTTGGTCGGTCCGAGGGTTCAGGGGTCCGGCGCCGGCGACCGATCACGCGCTCGTGTTCCCGCCGCGAGCGGCAGGCGCCTGTCTCGCGGGCGGCGGCGCCTGGAGCTTCGGCGGGCCGGGAACGCAAGGCGGTGAACGGGGCGTTAAGCCGGTCCGCGCAAGGTCGCGCCTTCGGCCTTCCGCGGCCCCGCCCTCCGAGTTCCGCCGCCGCCCATGCCGTCCGAACGCACCCTCCTGCACTTCCCGCTCGATCCGTTCTCGCGCCAGGTCCGGCTGGCCCTGGCCGAGCGTCGGCTCGCCTTCGCCGAACGGGTGGTGAGGTACTGGGAGGAGCCGCGGCCGCTGGCCGACCTGAACCCTTCGGGCGTCCCTCCCGTCCTCGTCGAAGGCCGCGGCGCCACGGCGCTGGTGGTCTGCGAGAGCCGCGCCATCCTCGACCACCTGGAGGAGCGCCACCCCGACCAGCCGCTCCTGCCGAAGGACGCCGCCGGCCGTGCGGAGGCGCGTCGGCTGCTGCAGTGGTTCGACCGCAAGTTCCAGTTCGAGGTGAACGGCCTCTTGCTGCACGAGAAGCTTGAGAAGCGGCTGCTCGGACTGGGGCCTCCGGAGCTGCCGGCGTTGCGCGCGGGGCGCGAGGCGCTCCGCGTCCACATGCGCCATGTCGAAACCCTGGCGGGCGCCCGGGAATGGCTGGCCGGGCGCGAGCTGTCGCTGGCCGACTTCGCCGCCGCCGCCCACCTGTCGGTCGTGGACTACGTGGGCGAGGTCCCTTGGGCGGAGTTCCCGCTCGC
>JASLDZ010000335.1 GCA_030151985.1 Caulobacteraceae bacterium
GTGGGACCAGCTGATCGCCGAGATGGAGAGCGACCTCAACCGCAACCACTTCCGCCGGACCGCCGCCTTCGAGAACCGGCTCGAGGACCTCGAGCCGGAGCTCCGCCGCGAGTTCGTCGACTTCCTGGTCTCGAGCCTCACCGCCGAGTTCTCCGGCTGCGTGCTCTACGCGGAGATCGTCAAGCGCGTGAAGCACCCGGACCTCAAGCGCCTCTTCAAGACGCTGTCCCGGGACGAGGCCCGCCACGCCGGCTTCATCAACGAGGCCCTCAAGGACCTCGACATCGGCGTGGACCTCAGCTTCCTGACCAAGACCAAGAAGTACACCTTCTTCTCGCCCAAGTTCATCTACTACGCCGTCTATCTCTCCGAGAAGATCGGCTACGCCCGCTACATCACCATCTTCCGCCACTTGCAGAAGCATCCCGAGCAGCGGTTCCATCCGATCTTCAAGTGGTTCGAGGAGTGGTGCAACGACGAGTTCCGCCACGGCGAGGCGTTCGCGCTGCTGATGCGGAGCGACCCCAAGCTGCTGACCGGCGCGAACAAGCTGTGGATCCGGTTCTTCCTGCTGTCGGTCTACGCCACCATGCACGTGCGCGACCACGCGCGGCCCGCCTTCCACAAGGCCCTGGGCGTCGATCCGACCGAGTACGACTACGCCGTGTTCGACTGCTGCTCGGAGATTTCCAAGCAGGTCTTCCCCGTGGTGCTCGACACCGACGCGCCCGCCTTCCGCAAGGGCTTCGCGCGGCTCTCGGCGATCACCGACGGCATGGGCGCGGCCAAGGCGAAGGGTGGGGCGCTCAGCGGCCTGAAGCGGGCGGGGCTGGCGCTCTCGGCGGCCGCGACGCTGGTCCGGCTGTTCCTGCTGCCGGTGAAGCCGAACGCGCTCCCCGGCGCCGTTCGCCTGCAGCCGACGTGGTGACATGAGCCTCGCCGCCGCCAGCATCGCGGTCGTCTACGCGCTGGGCCTCTGGTGGTTCAGCACGGGCGCGATCCTGTGGCTCGACCGGCGGCCGCGCGCGACCTACCGCTGGAGCCTCGCGGCCGCGTCGGTGGTGGCGTTGGGGGCGGTGGCGGCGCTGGCGCTGACTCGCTCCACGGCGACTCCGCTGGGCGCCTTCACGGCCTTCAGCGCGGCGCTGGCGGTGTGGGGCTGGCACGAGCTGAGCTTCCTCACCGGCCTCGTCACCGGCCCGTCCTCCCGCGCCTGCCCGCCGGACGCCAGAGGCTGGCGGCGGTTCCGGCTGGCGGCGGCGACCCTGATCCACCACGAGGTCGCGCTGGCGCTCACCGCCGCCGCCATCGCCGCGCTCACGCTGGGGCAGGCTAACCCGATCGGCGGCTGGACCTTCCTGGTGCTGTTCGCCGCGCGGCTCTCGGCTAAGCTGAACCTGTTCCTGGGCGCGCCCAACTTCAGCGTCGAGCTGTTCCCCAAGCACCTCGGCCACCTCGCCAGCTACCTGCGCAAGGGGCCGGTGAGCGCGCTGTTCCCCGTCTCCATCGCCGGGCTGGCGGGGGCGGCGGGGCTGGCGGCGTGGAGGGCGCTCGACCCCACCGGCGGCGCCTTCGCCGCGACCGGCTTCGCGCTCGTGGCCGCGCTCGCCGCGCTGGCGCTGCTCGAGCACGCCTTCATGGCGCTGCCGCTTCCCGACTCCGCCCTCTGGCGCTGGGCCCTGCCCGCGTCGGAGCGCGCCGCCGCACCCCTCGATACGCCGCGCTGAAGACGCGGGACCAAGACGCCGGAGACGACCATGGACTACGAGCATTTCTTCCAGACCGAACTCGCAGGGCTCCGCAGCGAGGGCCGTTACCGCGTCTTCGCCGACCTGATGCGCGAGGCGGGCGCCTTCCCCGCCGCCAAGCGCCACACGGATGCGGGCGTGCAGGACGTCACCGTCTGGTGCTCCAACGACTACCTCGCCATGGGCCAGCACCCCGCCGTGCTCGCCGCCATGCACGGCGCGCTCGACGCCTGCGGCGCGGGCGCGGGCGGCACGCGCAACATCTCGGGCACCAACCACCACCACATCCTGCTGGAGGCCGAGCTCGCCGACCTGCACGGCAAGGAGGCGGCGCTGACCTTCACGAGCGGCTACGTGTCGAACATGGCCGCGCTGTCGACGCTGGCCTCCAAGCTACCCGGGTGCCTGGTCTTCTCCGACGCCTGCAACCACGCCTCGATGATCGAGGGCATCCGCCACAGCCGCGCCGAGCGGGTGGTCTTCGCGCACAGCGACATGGCCGACCTGCGCGCCAAGCTCGCCGCCGCCGACCCCGCCCGGCCCAAGCTGATCGCCTTCGAGAGCGTCTATTCGATGGACGGCGACATCGCCCCCATCGCCGAGATCTGCGACCTGGCCGACGAGTTCGGCGCCCTGACCTACCTGGATGAGGTGCACGGCGTCGGCCTCTACGGCCCCCGCGGCGGCGGCGTGGCCGAGCGCGAGGGGCTGATGCACCGGATCACCGTGATCGAGGGCACGCTCGCCAAGGCGTTCGGCGTCATGGGCGGCTACATCGCGGGCACCGCGGCCATGTGCGACTTCGTGCGGAGCTTCGCCTCGGGCTTCATCTTCTCGACCGCGCTGTCGCCCGTGCTGGCGGCGGGCGCCACGGCCGCCATCCGCCACCTGAAGGCCAGCGGGCAGGAGCGCGTGCGCCACCAGAACCGGGTGCAGGCCACCCGAAAGGCGCTGGCTCAGACCGGCATCCCGATGATGGCCAACGACAGCCACATCATCCCGGTGATGGTCGGCGACCCGGTGAAGTGCAAGATGATCAGCGACTGGCTGCTCGACCACCACGGCATCTACATCCAGCCGATCAACTACCCGACGGTGCCGCGGGGGACGGAACGGCTGCGCATCACGCCGTCGCCCGTCCACTCCGACGCCGACATCGAGAAGCTGGCGGCGGCGCTGTCGGAGCTGTGGTCGATGTGCGCGCTCGCGCGCCGCGAGATCGCGGCCTGAGGCTTCCCTTCTCCGCTCATCCCGGCGGAGGCCGGGACCCAGTTCCGACTGCAGTCCCGTGCTCGGCCTTCGGGACGGCGAGTTCCGGCTTCCCCGCTCCCGCAACTGGGTCCCGGCCTTCGCCGGGATGAGCGGATAAGAAAGAGGCGCTCCTCAGCGCTCGATGATCGCGCGCACCTTGGGCTCGCGCTCCAGCGCGAACACCAGGAGGCCCTGCGCGAACAGCACGCCCAGCCCCGCGCCGAACGCGGAGAACGCGCCGGCCGGATAGCGCCCGCCGTTCGCCGCGCTGTGGATCGCGAGGTAGACCAGCCCCGCCGCCCCCGCGAGCACGCCGAAGCCGGTCAGCACCGACACCGCCGTCTGCCCGAACCCGGCGGCGAAGCTCAGCCAGACGTAGCGCTTCAGCCGCCGCCGCAGGGGCCCGATCTGCAGCGCGCCCAGCAGCACGGCCATGGCGTAGAGCGCGGGAAAGATGAGCAGGCACGCGCGCTTCAGGTCCACGTCCACCGGCAGCACGCGCCAGGCGTGGATCGCCGCCGCCGCATAGACCAGGCCCGCGAACACGCACGCGGCCCCCTGCATCCGCTTGAAGTCCCGCCAGGCGCGGGTGTGCAGGGGCGCGTCGCTCATCGCCTGTGACATGGGGAGCGGGGAGGGCGGGGGAAAGCCGCGTGATCCTCCCTCTCCCTTGAGGGGAGGGTGGCTGGCGGGCGTCAGCTCGACAGACAGGTGGGGCCCACAGAGCGAAGCGTAAGAGGGGCTTGGCGCGGCGCTCACGATTTGGGCGAGGCCTTACGCTCCGCTCTTGTTCCCCCACCCGTCTCTCGCTTCGCTCGCGACACCCTCCCCTCAAGGGGGAGGGCGAGGGCCTCAGTGGCCGCCGTAGCCGATCAGCACGCGCACCGGCACGTCCATCGCGCGGATCTTCTCCGCGCCGCCCAGGTCCGGCAGGTCGACGATGAAGCACGCCGCCTCCACCACCGCGCCGCCCCGGCGCAACAGCTCGATCCCGGCGGTGGCGGTGCCGCCGGTGGCGATCAGGTCGTCGACCAGGAGCACGCGCTCGCCCCCCCGCACCGCGTCCTCGTGCATGTGCAGCTCGTCCACGCCGTATTCGAGCGCATAGCTGGCCATGTGCGTGCGGTAGGGCAGCTTGCCCTTCTTGCGCAGGGGCACGAACCCGGCCGAGAGCTGGTGCGCCACCGCGCCGCCCAGGATGAAGCCGCGCGCCTCGATCCCGGCCACCTTGTCGATCTTCAGCCCCGCGAAGGGGTGAACCAGCTCGTCCACCGTGCGGCGGAAGGCGCGGGCGTCGCCCAGCAGCGTGGTGATGTCGCGGAACATGATCCCGGGC
>JASLDZ010000358.1 GCA_030151985.1 Caulobacteraceae bacterium
GCGGGCGGGGCGCTCTCGGCCGGCTCAAGGCTCGAGGGGTGGGGCAGGGCGGCCGCATCGCCCGCCGGCGCGTTCGGGAGCGCCGGCTGCGGGGCGGACCCGGTGGGCGAGGCGGAGCCCGGCGCGGGCGCGGCGGGCGGCGTTCCGGCGGCGGCCGGGTCGTCGAACTCCGGCAGGGCGTTCACGTCCACCACGCCGCCCGTGATCTGCGACTGGCGGTTCTGCAGGTAGAAGCTGCGCAGCGTGGCGTAGTCGTCGGTCGACATCGCCTTCAGCCGCTTCAGGTCGTCGTCCACGTTGGCGCGCAGGTCCAGCCCGCCGGCGATGCCCGTGCCGATCCCGACCGCGGTGCGGTGCGGGTAGTTGATCCAGGTGAAGGGGT
The DNA here is from genome assembly GCA_030151985.1 of Caulobacteraceae bacterium. Classification (GTDB taxonomy): domain Bacteria; phylum Pseudomonadota; class Alphaproteobacteria; order Caulobacterales; family Caulobacteraceae; genus JASLDZ01. The sequence goes on from JASLDZ010000358.1 coordinate 383, forward strand.
TCAGCGCCACGTCGACCCCCTGTCCCAGGCCGTCGCGCAGCGTCGTCGGGCCCAGCACCGGCACGTAGATGTAGGGACCCGGCTTCACCCCGGCGCGGCCCAGCGTCAGGCCGAACCCGTTGTCGTGGTGGGGCACGCCCTCGTGCGCCATGACGTCGATCAGCCCGGCGAGCCCGACCGTGGAGTTCACCACGAAGCGGCCGGAACTCCGCGCGAAGTCGCTCGGCCGGAACTGCAGGGCGTCGTTCACCGCCACCAGCGGCTCGCCCAGGTTCTGGAAGGCGTTGTGCAGCCCCGAACGCAGCGGGTTGGGGATCACCCGCTTGTAGAGGATCGCCGCGGGCCGGATCGCCACCCGGTCCAGCCACTGGCTGAAGGCGTAGGAGCGGCGGTTGAAGCCCTCCCACGGGTCGGCGTCGGACGGTGAGGGCGCCGGCGCGGCGACGGGGCTCGTGGCGTGCTCGAAGCCGGTCTGCGCGCGAGCGGCCCCCGCGAGCGAAAGGGCCGCGAGCATGGCGGCGGCCGACGACGTCAGGAGGGGTCCGCGCATGCTGTCCTCGATGCTCCCGTGCCGCCCGCCAAGCTTGGCGGGCGGGCCTTGCCACGCCCGGCTCCAAAGCGGAAGAGCGCGGCTGTGGCCGCTGCGTTCCCGATCCTGTTGCAGAGCTTGTCGGCGATCGCGGCCGCCTTGGCGCTCGCGGGCTGCGGGTTCGCCCTGGCGGCCGGGCGGCTGGTGGGGCGATATCGTCTCTCCCGGCCGGAGAGCCGCGGCTCGGGTCGGGTCGCGCTGCTGAAGCCGCTCCATGGGGGCGAGCCGAACCTGCGGAGGAATCTCGAGACCTTCCTGCGTCAGGACCATGCCGCCCCCGCCATCCTCTGGCTCGGCGTGCAGGACGAGGCCGACGCCGCGCTCCCGACCGCCCACGCGCTCGCCGCGGCGCATCCCGGTCGTGTCCGTCTGGTGCTCGACCCGCGACGCAGGGGCTCCAACGCCAAGGTCGGCAACGTCATGAACCTGGCCGACGCGGCCGCCGGCGAGGGCGCGGACGTGGTGATCGTCACTGACAGCGACATCGCCGTCCCGCCGGGCTGGCTCTCCGCCGTCGCCGCGGCGGTGGACGAGCCGCGCGCGGGCCTGGCGAGCTGCCTCTATTTCGGGACCGCGGCGCGCTCCGGCCTTCCCGCGCGGCTGGGAGCGATGGGCGTCTCCTACGGATTCCTTCCGCAGGGAGCGGTGGGGATCGCGGTGGGCGCGCGCCCCGCGATGGGCTCCACCCTGGCGCTTCGGCGCGAGACGCTGGAGGCGATCGGCGGCTTCGCGGCGGTCAAGGACGTGCTGGCGGACGACTACGAGCTGGGCCGGGCCGTGACGGGCTTGGGGCTGAAGGTCGTGCATCCGCCGGTGCTGGTCGCCCATGACAGCGCCGAGTCCACGCTTGGCGAGCTGTGGCGTCACGAACTGCGCTGGGCGAGGACGATCCGAGGCCTCGACCCGGCGGGCTACGGCGGCAGCGTCGTCACCCATGCCGTGCCTCTGGCGCTGCTGTCGCTGGCGCTCGCTCCGGCGATCTGGTGGAGCTGGACGGCGCTAGCGGCGGCGATCCTCGCCCGCCTGTGGCTGAAAGGCCGCGTGGACGCGGTCGTGGGCGCCTCCAGCGGCCCTTGGTGGCTGCTGCCGTTCCGCGATATGCTATCGCTCGCCGTGTTCGTCGCCGCCTGGTTCGCCGCAAGGGTGGACTGGAGGGGGTCCCGTTTCCATGTGGGACGCGACGGCGGGCTCACGCCGGTCTGAAGGTCACCTGCCGCATGTCTCTCCGCACCCTCTTCCTGCAGGCGCCGTCGTTCGACGGCTTCGACGGCGGCGCGGGCAGCCGCTACCAGGCCAAGCGCGAGATCAGGAGCTTCTGGTTCCCCACTTGGCTGGCCCAGCCCGCCGCCCTGGTCGAGAACTCCAAGCTGATCGACGCGCCGCCCGCCGGTATCCAGCTGGCCGAGGTGCTGGCGCAGGCGAACGACTTCGACCTCGTGGTGATGCACACCTCGGTGCCGTCCTTCACCTCCGACGTGAAGTGCGCCGAGGCGCTGAAGGGCGCGAACCCCAAGCTCAAGATCGGCATGATCGGCGCCAAGGTGGCGGTGAAGTCCGACGAATCGCTCAGCGACGCGCCGGTGATCGACTTCGTGGCGAGGAACGAGTTCGACTTCACGATCAAGGAGGTCGCCGACGGCCTGCCGTGGTCTCAGATCCTCGGCCTCTCCTACCGCAACGAGGAGGGCAACGTCGTCCACAACCCCGACCGGCCGATCCTGGAGGAGATGGACGCCCTGCCGAGCGTGGTGCCGATCTACCAGCGCGACCTGAAGATCGAGGACTACTTCATCGGCTACCTGAAGCACCCCTACATCTCGGTCTACACCGGCCGGGGCTGCAAGAGCCGCTGCACCTTCTGCCTGTGGCCCCAGACCGTGGGCGGCCACCGCTATCGCACCCGCTCGGTCGAGAACGTCGTGGCCGAGATCGCCGACGCCAAGCGCCGCTTCCCTCAGGTGAAGGAGTTCTTCTTCGACGACGACACCTTCACCGACGACCTGCCCCGCGCGGAAGCCATCGCCGAGGGGCTGGGCAAGCTGGGCGTCACCTGGAGCTGCAACGCCAAGGCCAATGTGCCGCGCTCCACGCTGGAGAAGCTGAAGGCCGGCGGCCTGCGCCTCCTGCTGGTCGGCTACGAGTCCGGCGACCAGCAGATCCTGCACAACATCAAGAAGGGCATGCGGATCGAGGTGGCCGAGAAGTTCACGCAGGACTGCCACGACCTCGGCATCCAGATCCACGGCACCTTCATCGTCGGCCTCCCCGGCGAGACGCTGGAGACGCTCGAGAAGACCAAGGCCTGGGCGCGCAAGATCAACCCGCACACCATCCAGGTGTCCCTGGCCGCGCCTTATCCCGGCACCTTCCTCTACGACCAGGCGGTCGAGAACGGCTGGCTCGACGCCGCCAACGCCGAGCTGATCGACGACAAGGGCGTGCAGATCGCGCCCCTGCACTATCCGGGCACGCTGACGCACGACCAGATCTTCCACTCGGTCGAGGACTTCTACAAGAAGTTCTATTTCCGCCCGTCGAAGGTCGGCTCCATCGTCAAGGAGATGGTGATGGATTTCGACATGATGAAGCGCCGCCTGCGCGAGGGCGTCGAGTTCGCGGCGTTCCTGAAGGAGCGCAAGGCGGCGTGACCTTCTTCTCCTCCCCTGCGCAGCGGGGGAGGGGGACCACCGAAGGTGGTGGAGGGGGCCCCGCGCACTCGACCGTCGCGGCTGGATCGCCCCCTCCGTCGCCCCGGATCGAGCCCGGGACGCCACCTCCCCCGCTTCGCAGGGGAGGAGAGGCGCGCCTCATCGTCACCGCCGACGACTTCGGCGCCGCGCTGGAGGTCAACGAGGCGGTCGAGCGCGCCTTTACGCAAGGGATCCTGCGCGCCGCCTCCCTGATGGTCGCCGCGCCAGGCTGCGCCGACGCGGTCGAGCGCGCCCGCCGCCTGCCGGGTCTGCGCGTCGGCCTGCACCTCGTGCTGGTGGAGGGGCGGCCGATGCTCCCCGCCTCGCAGTTGCCCGACCTGACGCGGGACGGCTTCTTCCGCCGCGACATGACGGCCGCGGCGGTGGACATGTTCTTCAAGCCGCGCGTGCGCCGCCAGCTGTACGCCGAGGTCCGGGCCCAGTTCGAGGCGTTCGCCGCCACGGGCCTGGCGCTCGACCACGTCAACACCCACAAGCACTTCCACCTGCACCCGACGATCTCGGGCGCTATCCTCGACATCGGGCGCGACTACGGCCTCTCCGCCAGCCGCGCGCCGGTGGAGCCCCGCGCCGTGCTCGCCGCCGCCGACCCTGGCTACGCCGCCAAGCCCGCGCTTGTCACCGAACCGTGGGCGCGGCTGGTGCGTGCGCGCTTCCGCCGCCGTGGGGTGACCGTGGCCGACCAGGTGTTCGGCCTCGCCTGGTCGGGCGCCATGACCCCCGCCCGCGTCGCCGGCCTGATCCGCCACCTGCCCTCCGGCCTGACCGAGCTCTACACCCATCCCGCCACGGCCGGCGGCTGGGAGGGCGAGGCGCCGGGCTACGCCTACACGGAGGAGCTGGAGGCGCTGACCTCGCCCGAGGTGATCGCGGCGGTGGCGGAGCGCGGCGCCGTGCTCGGCGGCTTCACCGACTTCGCCTGAGCTTGCGCCTGGGGGCGACGCTTTCTAAGCGTCAGCCTATGCCCCGCAACCTGCGCCCGACCCCGTTCGACCTTGGCCCCGTGCACTTCGTCGGCATCGGCGGCATCGGCATGAGCGGGATCGCCGAGATCATGCTGAAGATCGGCTACACGGTTCAGGGCTCGGACTCCAAGGCGAGCGCGAACACCGAGCGGCTGCAAGGACTTGGCGCCAAGATCTTCATCGGCCACGACGCCGCCCACGTCGACGGGGCCAGTGCGGTCGTCTTCTCCACCGCCGTCAAGCCCGACAACCCCGAGTACGCCGCCGCGCGCGAGCGTCGGCTCCCGCTGGTCCGGCGGGCGGAGATGCTGGCCGAGCTGATGCGGCTCCAGTTCTCCATCGCGGTGGGCGGCACCCACGGCAAGACCACCACCACCTCGATGATCGCCGCGCTGCTCGACGCAGGCGGGCTGGACCCCACGGTCGTCAACGGCGGCATCATCAACGCCTACGGCACAAACGCCAAGGTCGGCGACGGCGACTGGATCGTGGTGGAGGCCGACGAGAGCGACGGCAGCTTCCTGTGCCTGAAGTCCACCGTCGCGGTCGTCACCAACATCGACGCCGAGCACCTCGACCACTGGGGCGACTTCGACGCGGTGAAGAAGGGCTTCTGCGACTTTGTGGAGAACATCCCCTTCTACGGCTTCGCCGCCGTGTGCCTCGATCATCCGGAGGTGCAGGCGCTGGCCGCGCGGGTGGAGAACCGGCGCCTCGTCACCTACGGCGTCAACCCGCAGGCCGAGGTGCGCGCCACCCGCATCGACATGGGCCCCGACGGCGCCGACTTCGACGTGCGCATCACGCCGCGGCAGGGCGAGCCGCTGGAGTGGACGGGGCTGAAACTCCCCATGACCGGCCGCCACAACGTGCTGAATTCCCTCGCGGCGCTCGCCGTGGCGCGGGAGCTGGGGCTGGGAGAGGACGCCATCCGCAAGGGCCTGGCCGGCTTCGGCGGGGTGAAACGGCGCTTCACCACCACGGGCGTGGCGAACGGCGTGCGCGTGGTGGACGACTACGGCCACCACCCGGTCGAGATCGCCGCGGTGCTCAAGGCGGCGCGCGAGGTGCAGTCGGGCGGGGAGGGCCGGGTCGTCGCCGTCGTCCAGCCCCACCGCTACAGCCGCCTGCATGACCTGATGGACGAGTTCGCCTCCGCCTTCCACGACGCGGACGCGGTGATCGTGGCCGACGTCTACGCCGCAGGCGAAGCCCCGATCGAGGGCGTCGACCGCGATGCGTTGGCCGAACGCATGCGTCGCTTCGGCCAGCGCCGCGTGCTGCCGCTCTCCGGCCCGGCGGAGCTCGCCGGCCTGGTCAAAGCGGAGACCGCGCCCGGCGACCTCGTGGTGTTGCTGGGCGCCGGTGACATCACGTCCTGGGCCTACGCCCTGCCGGGCCAGCTGGAGGCGATGGCGTGACCGCGATCACCGGCGGCTGCCAGTGCGGGGCGGTGCGCTATGCGCTCTCCGCCACGCCGACGACGGAGTTCTGCCACTGCCGCCTGTGCCAGCGGGCGACGGGCGGGGTGTTCGCGGCGCTGTCGATGGTGAAGACCGCCGAGCTGACGTGGACCAAGGGCGCGCCCGCCTACTTCAGGAGCTCTACCGTCGCCCGCCGCGGCTTCTGCCGCGACTGCGGCACGCCGCTCACCTTCGAGTACGACGGCAAGGATCGGTTGGAGGTCACCACCGGCAGCCTCGACGACCCGGAGGTGGCGCCGCTGAAGGAGCACTTCGGCGTGGAGAGCCGCGTCTCCTGGCTCAAGCTCTGCGACGACCTGCCCCAGCACCGCACCGGCGAAGGCGCGGACTCGCCGGTGAACGACGCAGGCTTCGCCTCCAACCAGGTGCGCGCGGAGTGAGCAGCTGGCGCGACCGGCTGCCCCCCGTCCGCGGCCGGCTGGCGTTCGACGAGCCGCTGGCGCCGTTCACCTGGCTCCGCGTCGGTGGGCCGGCGGACGTGCTGTTCCTGCCCGCCGACGAGGATGACCTCGCGAGCTTCCTCAACGGCCTGGACGCGGCCGTGCCGCTGACCGTGCTCGGCGTTGGCTCGAACACGCTGGTGCGCGACGGGGGCGTGGAGGGTGTGGTCGTGCGGCTCGGCAAGGCGTTCGCAGGCGTCGAGGCGCAGGATGGCGCGCGTATCCGGGCGGGCGCGGCGGCGCTGGATGCGGCGGTCTCGCGCGCGGCGGCGAAGGCGGGGATCGCGGGGCTGGAGTTCTACACCGGCGTGCCCGGCTCGATCGGCGGCGCGGTGGTGATGAACGCCGGCTGCTACGGCCAGGAGACAAACGAAGTGCTGGTCGAGGCCTTCGCCCTGACCCGCTCCGGCCAGCCGATCACCCTGTCGAACGCCGACATGGGCTACAGCTACCGCCATTCGGACGCGGTGGACGCCCGGCAGCTGATCTTCACCGGCGCCCTCTTCGCCGGGACGCCGGACGACCCGGCCGCCGTCCAGTCCCGCATGGACGCCATCACCGCCCGCCGCGAGGCCAGCCAGCCGATCCGCGAGAAGACGGGCGGCTCGACCTTCAAGAACCCGGTGACGGCGGACGGCGAGAAGCTCAGCGCCTGGCGGTGCGTCGACGAGGCCGGCTGGCGCGGCCGGCTGCACGTGGAGACCGGCGGCGGCGCGATGTTCAGCCCCCAGCACGCCAACTTCCTCATCAACCCCGGCGAAGCCACCGCCGCCGACCTGGAGGGCCTGGGCGAGGCGGTTCGGGCGGACGTGCTGGCGAAGTCAAGCGTGCGGCTGGAGTGGGAGGTGAAGCGGGTGGGACGGGGCTAGCCTGAAACTCCTGAGCAGATCGGACTCGGAGCGGCGGTCCAGTCTAAAGCCATCCCAACGCCAAGCTCATCATCCATAACCCACCCAAGAACGGAAAGGCGAGAAAGATCAGATTTATGCGAAAACGGCGAGGATCATCGCTCTTGTTGAGCCACCTCATGTTCCTTCTGCCGAGATAGATGCGATTCTGCGCTATGGCGGTCCAGAAGCACCAAATCATGGTTGCAACGATTGTCGCACCCATTAGAAATAGCAAGTAGCTGGCCCACATTCCCGCCCCCTCGTGTCCGGCAACCATATTAGCGCCCTTGGAGGTCGCCGACGCAGAGTTCCTGATCTCCCCCATCGCAGATGGGGGAGTACGGCGGAGCCGGGAGGGGGCCGCTCGCGCAGCGAGCGGAACGCCGCACGCTCCAGCGTAGCGGCTGTGTTTTCCGCGCTATCGCGCGGCCCCCTCGTCGCTCCGCGACACTCCCCCATGCACGGCATGGGGGAGATGATAGGCTAGGCGCTCACGTCCACCCGCGAGCCGCTCGCGGTCTGCCCAGCCCCCGCCCCCGCCTGCACCGCGTTCAGCGCCGCCAGCGTTCCGCCGAAGCTGACCGCAGAGCCGCGGTTCGTCCCTTGCCGCGAGGGGTCGGTCGCCGCGTTCACGTCGTACGGTCCGCTCTGGGGATGCGCCGGGTCGATGTGCTTCTTGGCGTTGTCGACGTCCGTGCAGTTCTTGCAGGTGTAGCCGTTCACCTGCACCGGCTGGGCGTAGTTGGTCGAGACCGACACGCGAGGCTCCTTCTGAGCGGATCGCCCACAGGCTAGAGCATCGCCGTTTACCCTTCGTTAGCGGCGCGACGCCTCCGCTCGAGCCTGCGCCCAAGCCCGAGACTCCCCATGCCCGCCCCCCTGATCGGCCGCCGCATCGCCGTCCTTTACGGCGGCCTCTCGCCCGAGCGGGAGGTGAGCCTGGTCTCCGGCCGCGAATGCGCCGACGCCCTGGAGGCGCTGGGCGCGAGCGTCGAGCGGATCGACGC
>JASLDZ010000400.1 GCA_030151985.1 Caulobacteraceae bacterium
TGCGCCCCGGTGTTCCTGGACTTTATCCGGGCCTGAAACTGAAAAGGGCCGGCGTTTCCGCCGGCCCTTCGCGATCTAGTAGGTCTCGTTGTAGCGCTTGATCGCCGTGCGGATGATCTCGGCGGTCTCGTCGATGTCGGCCCAGCCGCTGATCTTGGTCGACTTGCCCTTTTCCAAGTCCTTGTAGTGCTGGAAGAAGTGGGCGATCTGCTCGGTCAGGATGGTCGGGAGCGACCGCCAGCTGTCCACGCCGGTGTAGAAGGGGTGGAGCTTGTCCACCGGCACAGCCAGGATCTTCTCGTCCGATCCCGCCTCGTCCACCATCTTCAGGCAGCCGATCGGGCGGCAGCGGATCACGGCGCCCGGCACCACCGGCGTCGGCCCCACCACCATGATGTCGGCCGGGTCGCCGTCGTCCGACAGGGTGTGGGGGATGAAGCCGTAATTCGCCGGGTAGTACATCGAGGTGTGGAGGAAGCGGTCGACGAAGATGGCGCCGGAGTCCTTGTCCAGCTCGTACTTCACCGGCTCGCCGCCCTGGGGGATCTCGATCACGGCGTAGACGTCGTAGGGCGGGTTCACGCCTGTGGGGATCTTGGAGAGGTCCATCTGGGCCTTGAGAAGTCTGAGGTGGAGCGTCCGGGGGAGGAACGGGCGGCTCTATGGACCCGGACGCCCGGATGGGGAAGGCTGAAGCGCCCCGGCCCCCAAGCCGTTCCAGGACCCATCCCGATGAGCTTCTCGATCTACGACGCCTCCGCGCCGCTGTTCATGCGCACGCTCACCAACATGCAGGCCTGGCTCGACAAGGCGCTGGCGGAGGGCGCGGACGAAAAGGCGCTGATGGCGGCGAAGCTCGCCGACGACATGCGTCCCTTCCCGTTCCAGTTCCAATCGGCCTCGGACAGCGCCAAGAACGCCGTGGCCCGGCTGACCGGCGGCGAGGCCCCGTCGATGCCCGACACGGAGGCCAGCTTCGAGGAGCTGAAGGAGCGCTGCAGGAAGACGATCCGCTACATCGGCTCCATCGACAAGGCGGCCTTCGACGGCGCGGCCGGACGCGAGGTGGAGCTGAAGTTCCCCAACGGCATGGGCTACCGCTTCACCGGGGGCGATTATCTGACGGGCTTCGTGCTGCCCAACTTCTATTTCCACGTGACGACCGCCTACGCACTCCTGCGCGCGAACGGCGTGAAGGTGGGCAAGCCGGACTTCCTGCAGCACCTCGGCCCACCGAAGATCACGGGCTGACGCCCACACCCCGCGCCCTCCGTGCTTCGTGGCGCGGTGGGCGGGGATGACCTCACACCTCTCCCCTTGCGGGCGAGGTGTGCCGCGCTTCACCCACCCCTCGATGCCTTTCTTCTCTTGCCCATAGCCCAGTGTTCGACGCGCCGCAGGCAAGTCGAAAATCTTAGGGACGCCCTGCGTCCCGACCCCTCCGGTCAGCCGCCGCGCGCAGGGCGGGTCAAGGGCGGAGAGCGAAGCGTCCCTTGACGCGCCCGAGCCCGGCGGCAGTGCGCTGCAGCGCAGAGGTCCGCTGTTAGCGAGCGCTGACGTTCGTGGTGGCCCGCCTTCCAACCCGCGTGGTGGATCTGCCGCCGTGCTCGGGCGCGTCAAGGCACGCTCCGGCTGCGCCTCCGCTCTACGGCCTTGACCCGCCCTGCGCGCGACGGCGCTCCTGAAAGGGTCGGGACGCGGGGCGTCCCTCCAAACAAGTTCGACCCTCCGGGAGGGTCGAACACAGGGCTATGGGCAAACAAGAAGAGGAAGGAAGGAAGGAAGGAAGGAAGGAAGAAGGAGAGGGCACGGGCTCCTCCCGCACCGCGGCCTGCGCCCCCTTCCCTCCGCCCGCCCCCCGCGCTATCTTCCGTTCACATCGTCCGAATGCGTCCCTGACGCTTCGAGCGGCGGCCCCCCGGCCGCCGCTTTTGTTTTAGCCGGAGAGGCCCGCCGTGCGCGGCAAGACGCCCGAAGACCGCAAGCTGATCGAGCTGCTCGATCCCGTCGCCGAGGCGCACGGGTACGAGATCGTGCGGCTGCGACTGATGGGCGGCTCCGCCAAGGGGCGCACGCTGCAGATCATGGCGGAGCGCGGCGACGAGCGCGGCGGCGGCGACATGGAGATCGACGACTGCGTGACGCTGTCCCGCGCGGTCTCCGAGGTGATGGACGCGGTCGATCCGGTGGACGGGGAGTACCGGCTGGAGGTCTCCTCCGCCGGCATCGACCGGCCGCTGACCCGGCTGAAGGACTTCGAGACCTACGCCGGCTACGAGGCGCGGCTGGAGCTCGACCGGATGGCCGACGGGCGCAAGCGCTTCAGGGGCGTGCTCGCGGGGGTCGACGGCGAGCTGGTCGACCTGAACCTTGAGGGCGACGCGGACACCGTCCAGATCCCCTTCGCCTGGATCACCGACGCCAAGCTGACGCTCTCGGATGAGCTGATGAAACGCGGGGCGGAGCAGCGCGCGGCGCGGCTCGCGGCCCAGACCGACGACGAACACGACTCAAACGAGGAGGACGCCTGATGGCGACCGGCATTTCCGCCAACCGGCAGGAGCTCCTGCTCATCGCCGACGCCGTGGCGCGCGAGAAGAGCATTGAGCGCGAGATCGTCATCGAGGCGATCGAGGAGGCGATGCAGAAGGGCGCCAAGGCCAAGTATGGCGCCGAGCACGACATCCGCGCCCACATCGACCCGCGCACGGGCGAGCTGACCCTCAAGCGCGTGCTGACCGTCGTGGAGGACGAGCCCGACGCGGTGGTCGAGCCCGACGGCGAGATCGTCGGCGAACAGCAGTTCGACGAGGAGGGCAACCCGATCGAGAAGCCGGTCGGCCGCATCGGCATCTCAGCCGCCAAGCGGCTCTACCGCGACGCCGAGGTGGGCAAGGTCTACGAGGAGATCCTGCCGCCCTTCGACTTCGGCCGCGTACAGACGCAGATGGCGCGCCAGGTCGTCATGCAGAAGGTGCGCGACGCCGAGCGCGAGCGCCAGTACGAGGAGTACAAGGACCGCGTGGGCGAGATCGTGAACGGCGTGGTCAAGCGCGTCGAGTACGGCAACACCATCGTGGACCTCGGCCGGGGCGAGGGCATTATGCGCCGCGACCAGTCGATCCCGCGCGAGGCCTTCAACATCGGCGACCGCATCCGCACCTACATCTACGACGTGCGGCGCGAGACCAAGGGCCCGCAGATCATGCTCTCCAGGGCCCACGGCGGCTTCCTGGCCAAGCTGTTCGCGCAGGAGGTGCCGGAGGTCTACGACGGCGTGATCGAGATCCGCGCCGTGGCCCGCGACCCGGGCTCGCGCGCCAAGATGGCGGTGATCTCGAACGAGTCGTCCATCGATCCCGTCGGCGCCTGCGTCGGCATGCGGGGATCGCGCGTGCAGGCGGTGGTGGCCGAGCTGCAGGGCGAGAAGATCGACATCATCCAGTTCAACGCCGACGACGCGACCTTCCTGGTCAACGCGCTCGCCCCCGCCGAGGTCTCCAAGGTGGTCATGGACGAGGACGAGGACCGGGTGGAGGTGGTGGTGCCCGACGAGCAGCTCTCGCTGGCCATCGGCCGCCGCGGGCAGAACGTGCGCCTGGCCTCCCAGCTCTCCGGCTGGCAGATCGACATCGTCACCGAGAGCCAGGACTCCGAGCGCCGCCAGCGCGAGTTCGGCGAGCGCACCGCGCTGTTCCAGGAAGCGCTGGACGTGGACGAAACCATCGCCCAGCTGATCGTCACCGAAGGCTTCGCGACGGTGGAGGACATCGCCTACGTCGACGAGCAGGACCTGGCCGACATCGAGGGCTTCGACGAGGAGACCGCCGCCGAGCTGCAGGCCCGCGCCCGCGAGTGGCTGGAGAAGCAGGCCGCCGAGCAGGACGCGCGGCGGGTCGAGCTGGGAGTCGAGGACGGCGTGCTCGACGTGCGCGGGATCACGCTCCCCATGGCCGTCGCGCTGGGCGAGGCGGGCGTGAAGACCGTCGAGGACCTGGCCGACCTCTCCACCGACGAGCTGAAGGGCGGCTTCGAGGTGCGCGGCGAGCAGCGTGTGAAGGTGCCGGGCGCGCTCGAGAAGTTCAGCCTGGAGCAGGCCGACGCCGAACGCCTGATCCTGAACGCCCGCGTCGCCGCCGGCTGGATCGAAGCGGAGCCGGAGGAGGAGGAAGAGCCCCCCGCCTACGACGACACCGAAGCCGAGCATGGCGAACACGACGGCGAGCTGCCGCCGCTGGAGGAAGAGCAGGCGTGATCCTTCTTCTCCTCCCCCGCCTGCGGGGGAGGGGGACCATGCGCAGCATGGTGGAGGGGGCCTGCCGCGCCCGCACCGTCTGCCGGGTCGCCCCCTCCGTCACGCCGCCTGCGGCGGCGCGCCACCTCCCCCGCTTCGCAGGGGAGGAGAGATGAGCGGCGACCCCGCCGATCCGCTCGACGCCTTCGCGCCTGAGCCTGCGGCGGCGACGCACGCGGAGGCCTCCCGCCAGCGCCGCGACGCCGTCTCCGGGCGGGTCATGCCCGAGGCGAAGCTCCTGCGCTTCGTCGCCTCGCCAACCGGCGAGGTCGTGTTCGACCTCGCCCGCAAGCTCCCCGGCCGGGGCGTGTGGGTGGCGGCCGACCGCGCCAGCCTGGAGCAGGCGGTCAAGCGCGACGCCTTCTCCCGCTCGCTGAAGGCCAAGGTGAAGTCCTCCCCTGCGCTCGTCGGCGAGGTGGAGGCGCGGCTGACGTCCAAGCTCCTGAACGGCCTCGGCCTTGCGCGGCGGGCGGGGGAGCTTATCTCCGGCTTCGAGAAGACGGCCGCCGCCGTCTCCGCCGGACGCGTGGCGTGGCTGGTGGAGGCGTCCGACGGGTCGCCTGACGGCCGCGGCAAACTCCTGGCCCTCGCCCGCCGATCCCCCCGCCCTCCGAACGTCTTCGCGGTGTTCGATTCGGCGGCGCTGGGGTTGGCCTTGGGGCTGGAGAATGCGATACACACCGCCTTCCTCGCAGGGCGTGCGGCCGACCGCTGGACGGAGGACGTCCGGCGGCTCGAAGGCTTCCGTCCGCTCCACCCTCCCAGCTGGAGCGACAGCGAGGTCCGTGACCTGTGAGGGCGCGGCGGTCTTCCGCTGCGCCCCTTCACGTTTGCGGGCGGGTTACCTGAGGTTCGAGCGCGCCGCGATCTTGCGGGGCGCGTAAGTAAAGCGAGCGAATGAGCGACGCGAACGACGAGAACAACGGCCAGGGACAGGGCGAGCGCCCCGCGGGCTCCCCGCGTCCGTCCCTGACGCTCCGCGCCCGGCCGCCGGTGAACGCCGGCACCGTGAAGCAGAGCTTCAGCCACGGCCGGTCCAAGACGGTGGTGGTCGAGACCAAGCGCAGCGTGCGCCGCCCCGACGCGCCCGAGCCGCAGCGCCAGCGCGCGCCGCAGGCTCCGCTCGCGCCCGTGGCGCCAAGACCCGCCGCCGCCGCTTCCGCGC
>JASLDZ010000174.1 GCA_030151985.1 Caulobacteraceae bacterium
CGGCCAGACCGCGCCGGCCATCGTGCTCAACATCCAGCGCCAGCCGGGCGCCAACGTCATCGGTGTGGTCGACCGCATCAAGCAGCTCCTGCCGCAGCTGGAGCAGACGCTGCCCGCGGGCGTCACCATCGAGCAGATGACGGACCGCACGACCACGATCCGCGCCTCGGTGCACGACGTGGAGGTCGAGCTGGGCTTGGCGGTCCTGCTCGTCGTGCTGGTGATCTTCGTGTTCCTGAGGAACGTGCGGGCCACCGCCATCGCGGGCGTGGCGGTGCCGCTGAGCCTCGTGGGCGCCTTCGGCGTCATGTACCTGTTCCACTTCAGCCTGAACAACCTGACGCTGATGGCCATGACCATCGCGACCGGCTTCGTGGTCGACGACGCCATCGTGATGATCGAGAACATCAGCCGCCACGTGGAGGAGGGCCAGCAGCCCAAGGCCGCCGCCCTGATCGGCTCGGGCGAGATCGGCTTCACCATCATCTCGCTGACCGTGTCGCTGCTGGCGGTGCTGATCCCGCTCTTGTTCATGGGCGACGTGGTGGGGCGGCTGTTCCGCGAGTTCGCCGTTACGCTCGCCATCACCATCGTGATCTCCGCGGTGGTGTCGCTGACGCTGGTGCCCACGCTGTGCGCGCTCTGGCTCAAGCGCCCGCCCGAGCCCAAGCCCGGCGGGATCGGCGAGCGGCTGGAGAAGGGCGTCGACTGGATCATCGACCGCTACGACTCAGGCCTGACCTGGGTGCTGGGCCGCCAGGGGCTGACGCTGATCGTGGCGGCGGCGACCTTCGTGGTCACCGCGCTCCTCTACCTCGCCATCCCCAAGGGCCTGTTCCCGATCCAGGACACGGGCCAGATCACGGGCTTCGTGGAGGCGGCGCAGACCGTCAGCTACGACAAGATCCGCGACGTGCAGCGCCGGATGGCCGACGCGATCCTGGCCGACCCCGACGTGCAGACCGTCTCGGCCTTCTCGGGCGTGGACGCGCAGAACACCACGCTGAACACCGCGCGCGTGCTGATCGACCTGAAGCCGCTGGGCCAGCGCCACGCCAGCGCCAGCGAGATCGTGCGCCGGCTGCAGACCGAGGTGTCCGGCGTGCCGGGCGCGCGGCTCTACCTGCAGCCCGTTCAGGACCTGACCATCGACGCCACCGTCAGCCGCACCCAGTACCAGTTCCTGCTGCAGACGGTGGACACCAACCTGCTCACAGAATGGACGGGCAAGGTCGTCGACAAGCTGAAGACCCTGCCGGGCTTCGAGGACGTGTCGTCCGACATCTCCAACCAGGGCCTGTCGGCCTACATCGAGGTGGACCGGGACACGGCGGGGCGGTTGGGCGTCTCGATCTCGTCGATCGACAACCTGCTCTACGACGCCTTCGGCCAGCGCATCGTCTCGACCATCTTCACCCAGTCGAACCAGTACCGCGTGATCCTGGAGAGCGACCCGGCGACCCAGGCCTCGCCCGACGCGCTGAACTCGGTCTACCTGACCTCCAGCTCCGGCCAACCGGTGCCGCTGACCGCGATCGCCAAGATCAAGGAGCAGCCCTCGGCGCTGCAGATCACCCACGTGGGCCAGTTCCCGGCCTCCACCGTCAGCTTCAACCTGGCCAAGGGGGTGGCGCTGGGCACGGCGGTGAACCGCATCCGCGCGGCCGAGCACGACATCGGGGTGCCGGACGCGATCACCACCGCCTTCTCGGGCGCGGCGGCCGCGTACCAGTCCTCGCAGTCGAGCACGCTGTGGCTGGTGCTGGCGGCGATCGTGACGATCTACATCGTGCTGGGCGTGCTCTACGAGAGCTTCATCCACCCTATCACCATCCTCTCCACCCTGCCGTCGGCGGCGGTGGGGGCGCTCTTGGCGCTGATGCTGACCGGGAACGACCTGGGCGTGGTCGGGATCATCGGGATCATCCTGCTTATCGGGCTGGTGAACAAGAACGCCATCATGATGATCGACTTCGCGCTGGACGCGGAGCGCAACCAGGGACTTCCGGCGCAGGAGGCGATCCACCAAGCGGCGCTGCTGCGCTTCCGGCCGATCCTGATGACGACGATGGCGGCGCTGCTGGGCGCGGTGCCGCTGATGATCGCGACCGGCTACGGCGCGGAGCTGCGCCGGCCGCTGGGGGTGGCGATCGTGGGCGGCCTGATCGTCTCCCAGATGCTGACCCTGTTCACGACGCCGGTGATCTACCTGGCCTTCGACAAGCTCGCCTCCCGCTTCGGCCGCAAGGACCCGGAAGGGCCCGTGCGCGACCAGCCGGAGGAGCCGGCAGGGGGCGCGATCTCATGATCTCCCCCATCGCAGATGGGGGAGTACGGCGAAGCCGGGAGGGGGCCGCTCGCGTAGCGAGCGGAACGCCGCAAGCTCACGGCTTAGGGGATGTGTCTTCCGCGCTCCGCGCGGCCCCTCCGGCCCTCCCGGCCACCTCCCCATGCGCCGCATGGGGAGGATCGGAAACGGCGGGCCTCCAGCGGTGAACCCGTCGGCCCTCTTCATCCGGCGACCGGTGGCCACCACGCTGCTGACGCTCGGCATCATGCTGGTGGGGATCGCGGCCTATTTCGCGCTGCCCGTGGCCTCGCTGCCGCCGGTCGACTTCCCGACCATCAACGTCAACGCCAACCTGCCCGGCGCCAGCCCCGAGGTGATGGCCACCAGCGTCGCCACGCCGCTGGAGCGGCGGCTGGGCCAGATCGCCGATGTGTCGGAGCTGACCTCGAACAGCTCCACCGGCCGCACCAACATCACCATCCAGTTCGGCCTGGACCGCAACATCGACGGCGCCGCGCGCGACGTGCAGGCCGCGATCAACGCCAGCAGAGCCGACCTGCCGACCACGCTGCGATCCAACCCGACCTACAACAAGCAGAACCCGGCCAACGCGCCGATCATGATCCTGAACCTGACGTCGCCGACGCTGACGAACCCGCAGATCTACGACGCGGTGTCGCTGACGCTGGGCCAGAAGCTGGCGCAGATCCAGGGCGTCGGGCAGGCCGACATCCAGGGCGCCACCGCCCCCGCCGTGCGCGTGGAGCTGAACCCGCAGGCGCTCTCGAAATACGGCATCGGCCTAGAAGACGTGCGCGCGGCCATCAACGGCGCCAACGCCAACCAGCCCAAGGGGATGTTCAGCTCCGGCGGGATGCGCCGGCAGATCTACACCAACGACCAGGCGCGCACGGCCGCCGAGTTCGCGCCCCTGGTGATCGCCTACCGCAACGGCGCGGCGGTCCGGCTGCAGGACGTGGCGCGCGTCTACGACGGGGCGGAGAACGACCGCATCCTGGGCCTGTTCAACGGCAAGCCCTCGATCGTGGTGCGGGTGCAGGCCTCGCCCGGCGCGAACATCGTGGCCACGGTGGACCGCATCAAGGCGGTGCTGCCGCAGCTGCGCGCCCAGCTGCCGCCCACCGTCGACCTGAACGTCTCCCTCGACCGGACCACGACCATCCGAGGCTCCATCGCCGAGGTGGAGCACACGCTCCTGATCTCGATCGTGCTGGTGGTTCTGGTGGTGCTGGTCTTCCTGCGGAACGGACGCGCCACCCTGATCCCGGCCGTGGCGGTCGTCACCTCGCTGCTGGGCACGCTGGCGGTCATGTGGCTGCTGAAGTTCAGCCTCGACAACCTGTCGCTCATGGCGCTGACGGTGGCCACGGGCTTCGTCGTCGACGACGCCATCGTGGTGCTGGAGAACATCACCCGGCACGTGGAGGAAGGAAAGCCGCGCTTCCAGGCCGCGCTCCAGGGCGCGGCGGAGGTGGGATTCACCGTCGTCTCCATGTCGATCTCGCTGATCGCGGTGTTCCTGCCGATCCTGCTGATGGGCGGGATCGTCGGGCGGCTGTTCCGCGAGTTTGCGATGACGCTGTCGGCGGCGATCCTGCTGTCGCTGGTGGTGTCGCTGACCGCCACTCCCACCATGGCCGCCCGCCTGATCGACGAGCGCCCGCAGGAGGGCGCGGCGGCCACGCGGCGGGGCTGGTGGAACAGGGGCTGGGGCGCGGTGGGCGACCGGCTTGAAGCCGGCTTCCAGTGGATGGTCGACACCTACGAGGGCTCGCTCGCCTGGGCGCTGGACCATGGCAAGATCGTGCTGCTGGTGCTGGCCGGCACGGTGGCGCTGAACGTCTACCTCTACACGGCGGTGGCCAAAGGCTTCTTCCCGCAGCAGGACTCCGGGATCCTGCAGGGCGGCATTCAGGTTGACCAGGCCTCCAGCTTCCCCCTGACGCAGAAGAAGCTGCGCGACCTCGTGGCGATCGTCGGCCGCGACAAGGCGATCGACACCATCACCGCCTTCTCGGGCGGCAACGGCGGCTTCATGTTCATCGCGCTGAAACCCCGCGCGCAAAGGCCGGGCGAGACGGCCGACATGGTGATCAACCGCATCCGGCCGCGCACCACCAAGGTGTCCGGCGCGCAGCTCTTCCTCCAGTCGGCGCAGGACTTCCGCTTCGGCGGGCGCCAGTCGGCCGCCCAGTACCAGTACGTGCTGCAGAGCGACGACCTGACGGCGCTGAAGACCTGGGCCGACAAGCTGACCGAGCAGCTGAAGAAGCACCCCGAGCTGACGGACGTGAACTCCGACCAGCAGGAGCACGGGCTCGAGACCTACATCACCGTCGACCGCGAGGCGGCGGCGCGCTTCGGCGTCAGCTCGGCGGCAGTGGACAACGTGCTCAACGACGCCTTCAGCCAGCGGCAGGCGGCGGTCATCTACAACCCGCTGAACACCTACCGCGTGGTGATGGAGGTGGCGCCGCAGTGGGGGCAGGGGCCGACCGCGCTGGACAGCCTCTACATCCAGCCGGGGTCGGACGCGGTCTATTCGGGCGCGGCGCCGGTGGTGGGCTCCGCCGCCTCGGCGGAGCGGCTGTCCTCCACCGCCTTCGCGGCCAACCGGGCGATCCAGCAGGGGGCGGTGCGCCCCGCCACCGTCGTCGGCGTGGTGGGCGGGGCGGCGGCCAACAGCAAGACCGGCACCATCGCCGGGCCGGCGGGCGCCGCGACCGCCACGGCGGCCTCCAGCAGCGGCGCCGCCTCCACCGGAGCGGGGTCGGCGACGAGCTCCGGCTCCTCGACCGGCGCGACGGGCTCGGGCTCGCCGTTGAACGGAGCGGGCACCACGCGCTCGACCACAGGGGGCGCGACGCAGGCGCAGACTGGCTCGGCCGTCGCCACGGCGGTGCGCCGCGCCATTCCGCTTTCGGCGATCGCGACCTACGCCCCGAATTCGACCGCGACCTCGATCTCGCACCAAGGCCAGTCGGTGGCCACCACCATCTCGTTCAACCTGGCGCCCGGCCAGAGCCTCTCCACCGCGCAGTCGGTGATCGCCCAGGCGCAGGACGAGATCCAGATGCCCAGCAACGTGGTGGGCGCCTTCGGCGGCACCGCGCAGGTGTTCCAGGACACGCTGAAGAACCAGCCGCTCCTGATCCTGGCGGCGCTGGTCGCGGTCTACATCGTGCTGGGCGTGCTCTACGAGAGCTACATCCACCCGATCACCGTGCTCTCCACCCTGCCCTCGGCCGGCATCGGGGCGCTGCTGGCGCTGATGCTGCTGCACATGGAGTTCGACATCATCGCCCTGATCGGCGTGATCCTGCTGATCGGCATCGTGAAGAAGAACGCCATCCTGATCATCGACTTCGCCCTGGTGGCCGAGCGCGACCGGGGGCTGTCGTCCTACGACGCGATCTACGAGGCGAGCCTGCTGCGCTTCCGCCCGATCCTGATGACCACCATGGCCGCCATCCTGGGCGCCCTGCCGCTGGCCATCGGCTTCGGCGAGGGCAGCGAGCTGCGCCGGCCGCTCGGAGTCGCCATCGTGGGCGGCCTGATCGCCAGTCAGGTGCTGACGCTGATCACCACGCCGGTCGTCTACCTCTACATGGACAAGCTGCGCCGCCCCTCCCGCAAGCGCCGCGGACCCGAGCGGTGGAGCGTGCCGAGCCCCGACCCCGCCCTCTCCCCCGGCGCCGCCGGCGTTCCGGCCGAGTGAGCGACATGACCCCGACACCGACCATGACCTTCGCCCCTCGCCTTCGCCCCCTTCTCGCCTTCGCCGCGCTGGCGCCGCTGCTGGCGGGTTGCCTCGTCGGCCCCAACTACGTGCGGCCCGCGCCGCTGCCTTCGGCGACCGCGAGCGCCGGCGCGGCGCCGCCCGCCTTCAAGGAGCTGGCCGGCTGGACCCCCGCCGCCCCGCTCGACGCCGAGCCCAAGGGCGACTGGTGGAGCGTCTTCGCCGACCCGACGCTCGACTCCCTGGAACGGCGCGTGGCCGTCACCAACCAGAACATCGTCGCCGCCGAAGCCAGCTACCGCCAGGCCCGGGCGCTGACGGCGGAGTCGCGCGCCGCCCTGTTCCCCACCCTGTCCGCCAGCCTCAGCTTCCAGCGCACCGGCACCCTGGGGTCCAACGGCGGGAACATCGCCACCACGGGCGCGGGGGGCACGATCGTGACCTCCAGCGGAGGCGGCGACTCCAACCGCTTCAACGGCGCGCTCGACGGCTCCTGGGCGCCGGACCTCTGGGGCCGCATCCGCCGCACCATCGAGGCGAACCGCGACGCCGCCCAGGCCAGCGCCGCCGACCTCGCCAACGCCACCCTCTCGGCCCAGGCGGAGCTGGCGACCGACTACTTCAGCCTGCGCTTCTACGACGAGCAGAAGGCGCTGCTGACCGACACCGTCGCCGCCTATCAGCGCTCGCTGAAGGTGGTGGAGAACCAGTACGCCGCGGGGACGGTCGCGCGCGCGGACGTGGTCACCGCCCAGACGCAGGTGCTGAACGCCCAGGCCGAGCTCATCGCCAACGACCGCCAGCGGGCGGCGACCGAGCACGCCATCGCCGTGCTGGTGGGCGACGCGCCCTCCGCGCTGACGCTCGCGGCCGGGACGCTGGCCGCCCGGGCGCCGACCGCGCCGGCGGGCCTGCCCTCGCAGCTCCTCGAGCGTCGCCCGGACATCGCCTCGGCCGAGCGGTTGGTGGCGTCGGCCAATGCGCAGATCGGCGTGGCGGTCTCGGCCTACTATCCGAACCTCACGCTCTCCGGCTCGCTGGGGTCCTCCGCCGACGACTTCGGGCGGCTGTTCCGGGCCGACAACGCCATCTGGTCGCTGGGCGCTTCGGCGGCGGAGACGCTGATCGACTTCGGCGCCCGCCGCGCCCAGGTGCGCCAGGCGCGCGCGAGCTACGACCGCACCGTCGCCACCTATCGCCAGACGGTGCTGACGGCGCTGCAGGGGGTGGAGGACAACCTCTCCGGCCTGCGCACGCTGGAGCAGGAGCAGGCGGTGCGCGATCAGGCCGTCGTCGCCGCGAACCGCGCCCAGGAGCTGGCGCTGAACCAGTACCGCTCGGGCGTGGTCAACATCACCACCGTGATCACGGCGCAGGCGCAGGCGCTCTCCGCGCGGCAGACGGCGCTGTCGGTGCGCAACCAGCGGCTGGCGGCCTCCGTCGGGCTGATCCAGGCGCTGGGCGGCGGCTGGACCACCGCGGACCTGCCGAAGGGCTGAGCACCGACGACAGTCCTGGCTATTCCCGCCTGAGCAGCGTCTCGGTGAGCAGGCTGCCCCACATGCCGGCCTGGAACTCGCGCTTGATCGCGGCCGGATCGTAAGCGGGGCTCTGCGTCCAGTCGTAGAAGCTGATCCCATGGGGCTCCGCCTCGGCGAAATACTTGGCGAAGGTGTAGTCCAACACGCCCGTCTTTCCCGCCTTCACATGCAGGTGGCGGAAGCTGAGCTGGCGCAGCGCCGCGCGCAGGGGCCGGCGCAGGTGCAGGTGGGCGTAGAGCACGCTCATCACCCCGGCCCGGTCCGCGCCCGACTTGCAGTGCATCACGGCCGGATAGGCGATGGTCTCGAACAGGGTGCGGGCGGTCGCCACCTGCGCCTTGGAGGGCGCCTCGCGGGACGAGACGGGGAAGTCCACCAGCGTCAGGCCCAGCCGCGCGCAGGCGTCGCGCTCCAGCACGTAGAAGCTGGTGGCGAAGCCGCCGCCGCGCAGGTTCACCACCGTGCGCACGCCGTTGGCCTTCCACCACTTCAGCTGGAAGGGCCAGGGCTGGTTGGTGCGGATCAGGTCGGGGTCGATCCAGTGCGCGTTCTGGAACGCCAGCCGCAGGTAGGCGTGGTCCTTCCACAGGTAGTCGGCGTAGGTGCGCAACCGCCCCGCGCGGGTCGAGACGTCGAAGCCGGCGTCGGACATCGCGGTCAGAGCGCGCGCCGCAGGCTGAGGGTGAAGCCGGGGCCGCCCTCCTCGCGCCGATCGACCCGCTGCACCGCGCCGACGTCGCGGCCGTCGATGTAGTAGGCGTCGGTCCAGCGCCGCTCGCCGCCGGCCAGGTCGTCCAGCTGCAGGCGCACGGCGAAGGCCTGCGGCCTGTACTCGACGAACGCGCCGAGGCTGCGCGCGGTCTCCACCGAGCTGAGCTGGTTCACGCCGTAGAAGCTCTGACCGCCCTGGTCGCGGGTGTTCAGCCCCCAGGTCACGCCCTGCCGCCCGAGCGTGTGGACCAGCGCGAGGCTGGTCTCGTAGGGGCTCTCGCCGGACATGCGGCGCGCCTGTCCCGTGAGAGGGTCGGTGATCTCGGAGTCGCGCCAGACGCCGCGGGTCTGCAGCGCCACCGAGCGGACGCCCAGGAGCGACAGCGGCGTCTGGAAGGCGAGGTCGAACTCGCTTCGCCGGCCGCCCGCCACGCTGCCCGGCGCTTCGGCCCCGCTCCCGACGCGGACCAGCTCGGTGGAGGACTGCACCTGCGCCTCCACCACGCCCAGCTCCAGCCGGGCGGCGGCGGGCAGCGCCTGGGTGTAGCGGGCGCGCAGGCGCCACTCCTGATCGGGCCGCAGCTCGGTCCCGGCGGCCGCGCCGCTCACCCGGGCGAGCGCGACGAATTTGCCGGCGTCGAGCGGCGTGACCGCCCGGGCGAGGTCCACGGTGACGGCGCCCGCGCTCCAGGGGGCGAGGGTCGCGCCGACCTCGGGCTGGGCGGCCGCGAAATCCTGCGCGGCGGAGGCGCCCTCGACCCAGTCCACCTGCGTGGTGGTCAGCTTCGCCCCCGCCTGCAGCTTGAGCCGCGGCGTCACAGTCCAGGCGAGGCCGGCGTTCAGGGCGCCGTCGCGCGTCTTGAGCAACGCGCGGCCGCCCGCCTCGGTCGCCAGGTCCATCTCGTCGGTGGCGGACCGCACCTCGCCGCCGAAGGTCAGGGCGAGCTGCGGGGCCGGCCGCAGCGACGCCGCGAGGGAGGCGCCCTGTTCGGCGCGGGAGTCGCGCGGCGCGTCGGCCTCCGCCCCCAGGGTCGAGGGGCTGACTGGGCGGGTGAACAGCCGGTTGGTGAGGCCGACCGATACGGTCGCGTCCGGACGGGCGGCCCAGTCCGCCTTGAGGCCGAGCCCGACGTCGCTCCAGGGGCGCGCCGCATCGACGACCGCTCCCGGCCAGAGCAGCCCGTCCGCCGCGTCGCCGGCGTGGAGGTCGACATTGAGGCGCGCGGTGACCTCCGGCGCGGGGCGCGCGACATAGGCGAGCGAGCCGCCCAACCGGGTGCGTCCGTCCGGCGCCTGCGCTTCGGTGGTCAGCGAGACGGCGCCCGCCTGACCCTGCAGCCACGGCCCGTCCTGGGCGCGGGCGACCGCCGGAACGAGGGCCAGACCGCAGAGCCCCGCCGCAAGCCCCGCCCTCGATCCAAGCCTGCGCCGCATGGGCCCTCCCGTGCGCCGGCCTATAGCCCAGCCCTCCGGCAGGCGCATCCCCGCGCGGCGTGGCGGAAGGCCGCTCGCGGGGTCGTGACCGGGCTTAGAGTAGTCGGCCGACGCTTCCATCGAGGAAGGCGGCGTCGAAGACCTGCGGCCAATCGGCGTTGGCGGGCAGCAGCGCGTGCTCGGCGCGGGAGTCGAAGTCCTCCACCCGCTCCAGCGCCTGATCCAGCGCCGCGACGACGCCGGGCAGCGTCGGCTCGCACGGCACGATGTTGCGCGAGAGGCCGGCGAACCACTCCGGCGGGCGGTTGCAGAAGGTGTTGGTGACCACCAGGGCGCCCGTGGTCGCGAACTCGAAAGGGACCACGGAGGGGTGGGGCGCGTACATGAGGCTGACGCCGATATCGAGCCCGCGCATGAAGCCGGCGTAGGCCTCCTCCCCCATCTTCTGGGTGAATTCCAGCACGTGGCCGCCGCCCAGCTCGACCGGCGCGACCGGTGCCAGGCAGCCCAGGCCGACGAACCGCCAGCGCCCGTCGAACCGGCCCTGCGCGCAAAGCTCCTTCAGCGCCAGCTCGGCGAGTTCGTAGAGGTTGCGAGCGGCGTGCCCCTCCGGCCGGGCGTACAAGGCCAGCGTGCGCGTGTCGCGGGAGCGCATCTGCAGCGCGCTCTGCGTCGGCAGCCGGTTCACGACGTGCTCGAACACCGCGTAGTCGGCGCCGTCCTCAGCGTCCGCCTTT
>JASLDZ010000474.1 GCA_030151985.1 Caulobacteraceae bacterium
CCGAGGCCGCCGATCAGCACGTCGCTGCCCGGACCTCCCGTGGCGGTGTCGTCGCCTTGCAGTAGGCTGAAGGTGTCGTCGCCCGCGCCGCCGACGAAGCTGTCCGGGCCGCGGGTTCCATTGAACACCTCGCCGGGGATCGTCACGACCTTGCCGTCCGCGCCGACGTCGAACGTCTGGTCGGCGAAGCTGACGTGCTCGACGTCGCGCAGGGTGGCCGCGCCCTGCGGCCCGGTGACGATGATCGCGCCCCCCGCATAGCTGATCGAGGCGGCCGAGGAGGCGAAGGCGAATACGGCGGTGTCGTCGCCCGTCCCGCCTTCCAGCGTGTCGCCGGCGCCGACCCCGCCGATGGTGTCGTTCCCCGCTCCGCCGTCGATCGACGCCGCGTCGAACGCCGAGGCGGGAGAGCCGTAGTCGTACGCGGCGAGGTTGATGGAATCGTCGCCCGTCCCGCCCGTGATCACGAACTGCTCGAAGTCGTGGAAGTCGGTGTAGCCGCCGCCGCTGATGTGGCCCGAGACTGCGCCGTCGGGGCCGGCGCTCGCCGTCACATACAGGTCTTCGGTCTGCGCGCTGAGGTCGAGGATGAGCTTGTCAATCCCCGCGCCGCCGTTGAGCGCGTTCTGGCTCATCGTCTCCACGCTCGTGACGGCGATGGTGTCGTTCCCGTCGCCGCCGTAGATCTCGGAATAGGAGTTGAGGTCGCCCAGGTTCAGGCTGTCGTCGCCCGAGCCGGAGTGGAACAGTCCCAGGCCCGCGATCGTGCCCGAGAAGTTGTCGATCGGGCTCTGCACGTGATGAATCACGTCCAGCGTGATCGCCTGGGTCTGCTGGGACCTGTCCATGCCGACGATGTTGGCGCCGGAGCCCAGGTGGATCACCGCGTTGGGATCCAGCGTGGCCACCACGTTGTCGCCGTCGCCCGCGACGATGGTGTCCGCGCCGCTCTGGCTGTTGACGTAGTTGTTCCCCGATCCGACGTCGATATAGTCCGCGCCGGAGCCGGTGAAGACATAGTCGTCGCCCGCGCCCGTGACGATGTGCAGGGACGCCGTGCTGCCTCCGCAGTTGATCGCGTCGGCGCCGGACCCGGTCGTCAGATTGAACTGCTCGACCTCGTAGGCGACGAGATGGCCGCCGCCCGGCTCGTAGGCGTCGAGCACCACCCCGTCGCCGCCGATCGACCCGATGACCGTGTCCGCCGCGGTGTCGGCGCTGAAGTCGAGGTTCAGCTGGTCCACGCCGTCGCCGCCGACGAAGCTCACGTAATAGGCGCCCGAACCGCTGGAGCCGCTGAACGTGTCGTCGCCCGCGCCCGAGTAGACGTGCTGGAAGCCCGACAGCGCGCCCAGCGCGAAGCTGTCGTCGGCCGATCCCGTCGTCAGGGAGTCCAGCGAGCCGAGCGATCCCGTCAGTCCCGGGATGCCGCTGTAGGTTCCGTGCGGCATGTCCACGGAGATCGGCGTCGTGAGCGAGGACGCGTCCAGCGTGATCCCGTTGACGCCTGAGCCGAGGTCCACTGTGTCGCCCAGGTGGAAGCCCACGTGGTCGTCGCCGGCCCCCGTCGCGATGTGCGAATTGGTGGCCACGTTCGAGAGGTCGAGCGTGTCGTTCCCGGAGCCGGTGGTGATGTCGAACTGCTCCATGGACGTGAAGACCACGCCGGCGGTCTGCGTGCTGTTCTCCACGCGACCGGAGTAGATGTGCTGGTAGTCGGTGAACTGGCCCGGTCCGTAGTAGGACGGGCCCGTGTAGAAGGACTGCGAGCTGGCGCTGTAGTCGACGACGAGGAGGTTCGCGCCCGAGCCGCCGTCGACGCTGTCGTAGCCGCCGGAGACGGTGAGGGTGTCGTCGCCCAGCCCGCCCCGCAGGGTGTCGTTGGCCGGGGTGTCGTGCAGGTCGTCGTTCCCCGACGTCCCGGTGATGGTCGCCATGCGTCAGCCCTCGACTGCCGAGCCGGGGGTTCCGCACGCCCGCTCACTCCCGCCATGGTCGCGCGGCCGCCGGCGCTTGTCACGCGCCGACCGCCGATCGCCTCTGGCGAATCCGCAAGGCGGGGCAAAGCGAAAGGGCGCGGACCACGCGGTCCGCGCCCATCGAAGGCGGGGCTGGGAGGCGCCGCGCTTACAGCGAGCGCTTCACCTCTTCCAGCGTGTAGCACTCGATCTGGTCGCCTTCCTTCAGGTCCTGGAGGTTGGCGAAGCCGACGCCGCATTCCATGCCGTTGGTGACCTCGGCCACGTCGTCTTTGAAGCGCTTCAGCGTGGCGAGCACGCCGTTCTCCTGGATGACGATGTCGTTGCGGATCACCCGCGTGCGGGCGCCCCTGCGCATCACGCCGTCCGTCACGCGGCAGCCCGCGATCTTGCCGACCTTGCTGATCTCGAACACCTGCAGCAGCGTCGCGTTGCCCAGCCACGTCTCGCGCTGGATCGGGCTGAGCATGCCCGAGAGCACGCCTTTGATGTCGTCCAGGAGGTCGTAGATGATAGCGTAGTAGCGGATCTCCACGCCCTCGCGCTCGGCCAGCGCCCGCGCCTGCGCCGAGGCGCGGACGTTGAAGCCCAGGATCGAGCATCCGGCGCCCTTGGCCAGCTGCACGTCGCTCTCGGTGATGCCGCCCGCGCCCGAGTGGATGATGCGTGCGCGCACCTCCTCGTTGCCCAGCTTCTCGAGGCTCGAGACGATGGCTTCGGACGAGCCCTGCACGTCGGCCTTCACGATCAGCGGCAGTTCGCTGACCTTCTTGGCCGAGAGCTTGGCCATCATGTCAGCCAGGCTGGCGCCGCCGCCCATGGGAGCGGCGGTCTTCTCGCGGCGCACCCGCTCGCGGTAGTCGGTCAGCTCGCGGGCGCGGGCCTCCGACTCCACGACGGCGAAGGTGTCGCCGGGGCTGGGGGTCTCGTCCAGGCCTAGGATCTCGACCGGAGTCGAGGGGCCGGCCTCCTTCAGCTGCTGGTTGCGCTCGTCGACGAGGGCGCGGACCTTGCCCCAGCTGGCGCCGGCCACGACGATGTCGCCGCGCTTGAGGGTGCCGCGGTCGACCAGTACGGTCGCCACGGGGCCGCGGCCCTTGTCGAGCTTGGCCTCGATGATCGAGCCTTCCGCCGAACGGTCGGGGTTGGCGCGCAGGTCCATGACCTCGGCCTGCAGGCTGATCGCCTCCAGGAGGTCGTCGAGCCCCAGCTTCTGGGTGGCCGAGACCTCGATCGCCTGGGTGTCGCCGCCCAGGCTCTCCACCACGATCTCGTGCTGCAGGAGCTCGTTGATCACGCGGGTGGGGTCGGCGTCC
>JASLDZ010000031.1 GCA_030151985.1 Caulobacteraceae bacterium
GGCCAGGTAAGGTTCTTCGCGTTGCATCGAATTAAACCACATACTCCACCGCTTGTGCGGGCCCCCGTCAATTCCTTTGAGTTTCAGTCTTGCGACCGTACTCCCCAGGCGGCGAACTTAACGCGTTAGCTTCGACACTGAGAGCCAAGTTGCTCCCAACGTCCAGTTCGCATCGTTTAGGGCGTGGACTACCAGGGTATCTAATCCTGTTTGCTCCCCACGCTTTCGTGCTTCAGTGTCAGTGCTGGTCCAGGTAGCCGCCTTCGCCACTGGTGTTCCTCCCGATCTCTACGCATTTCACTGCTACACCGGGAATTCCACTACCCTCTACCGCATTCTAGCCGTCCAGTATCCACTGCCATTCCCAGGTTGAGCCCAGGGATTTCACAACGGACTTAAACGACCACCTACGCACCCTTTACGCCCAGTAATTCCGAGTAACGCTTGCACCCTTCGTATTACCGCGGCTGCTGGCACGAAGTTAGCCGGTGCTTATTCTTTGGGTACCGTCAGAACAATCGGGTATTAACCGACTGCTTTTCTTTCCCAACAAAAGGGCTTTACAACCCGAAGGCCTTCTTCACCCACGCGGTATGGCTGGATCAGGCTTGCGCCCATTGTCCAATATTCCCCACTGCTGCCTCCCGTAGGAGTTTGGGCCGTGTCTCAGTCCCAATGTGGCTGGCCATCCTCTCAGACCAGCTACTGATCGTCGCCTTGGTAGGCCTTTACCCCACCAACTAGCTAATCAGACGCGGGCCGCTCTAAAGGCGATAAATCTTTCCCCCGAAGGGCACATCCGGTATTAGCGCAAGTTTCCCTGCGTTGTTCCGAACCTAAAGGCACGTTCCCACGTGTTACTCACCCGTCCGCCACTAATCCCGAAGGATCCGTTCGACTTGCATGTGTTAAGCCTGCCGCCAGCGTTCGCTCTGAGCCAGGATCAAACTCTCAGGTTGAGTTGACCGCTAACCCAAGCAGATCGGCGCTACACCGATCGGCGTTGGTTTTGCATAGTTTCTTGACGAGTTCCCACGAACCGCGCCGGCTCACGCCGGGACGGTCATGGTGTCTTCAAGAGACCGCAATTGTCAGCGTATCGATGCCAGGCCGTGAGCCTGGCGCCAGAACGCCGCCGCCTGCGTTTCTCTTTCCCAATCAACGATGTCAAAGACCCGATCGGCCGGTTGGCCAACCCCACCGTTTAGCGCCCGGTGGGCGGCGGGAGCGGCTATCTAGCAGCTCCGAATTCCGTGTCAACCGCTTCTTTTCAGAAGCCGCTGAGCCGCTTTCCGCCCGGCCGGCGATGAAGCGGGTTCTAGTCGAACCCTCTCCAAGTCGTCAACCCCTTCTTTTCAGAAGAAGCCGATCAGTTATCGCCCGATCCGGCGGGAAAGTCTTTCGCTGAACTTCAGCTCCGACCTTCGCCGGTCAATCTCTACTTAGGAGATCGACCCGTCGTTTAACGCCCGACTTGGCGGAGGCGGCGATCTACCGATCGTCCAACCCCATGTCAACCGCCCCTTGCGAGGAACGCCGGAGGAAGGCCGAAGCCTGCAAACGGCGCAAATCGGACCCTGAGCAGCCGGGGCTGCCCCGTATGACGCTTGGGCCCGATTCGATTGGAGCCGCGGAAGCTAGCCATTTCGGTGGAGGAAATCAAGAGGCGTATCCGCATCCCGATCTCCGCCCCGGCTTGGCCGCGCCGGGCGAGGGGCGGCATATATCCAGAGGGTCCCGCCTGCGCAAGCGCGCGACGACGCATTTGTGACGCCGAAGGCGCGTGACCCTCTCAGCCGGAGACGATGTAGGCCTTCAGACCCTCGGCCTCGGCCTCCACCTCGGCGATCTTGGTCTTCACCAGATCGCCGATCGAGACGATGCCGACGAGGCGGCCATCCACGCAGACGGGCAGGTGGCGAATGCGCCGGTCGGTCATCCGGCTCAGCAGCACGTCCACCTTCTCGGTCGGATCGGCGAAGATGACGTCGCGGGTCATCACCTCTGCGACCTTCAGCTCCAGCGCCGAGGCGCCGTGTTCCGCGATCGACCGGGCCAGGTCGCGTTCCGAGAAGATGCCGGCGACCTCCCGGTGGTCGCCCAGCACCACCATCGCTCCCACACGCCGGCTGTTCAGAAGGTGCGCGGCATGCGCCACCGTCGCCTGCGGCTCCACGGTGAAGACCATGTCGCCCTTGTGGGTCAGGATCTGGGACACCAGCATCGGACCTTATCCTCCGTCGTCCCCGCGGATCTCGAGGTCCGCGTCTTGGGCGGGCAGCGTCTCGCAGGCGCGGGGGCGAATCAACCTTGGCCGAGGTCGCTTCTCCCGCGGGCGAGCCGGCGAACCGCCGGCGCCAGCAGCAGCCCTGCGACGTAGCCCGCAATATGCGCCTGCCAGGCCACGGGTCCGATCGCCGGTCCGAGGCCCGCGCCGGTCACCCCGATCAGGAGGTTCACCACAAGCCAGCCGATTCCCATGGCCGCCACCGGCCGGGCGGTGAGCGGAGCCAGCCGGGCGGAAGGGTCGCGCTGGGTCAGACGCGAGGCGGCGCCCATCAACCCCGACACCGCTCCCGAAGCGCCGATCGCCAGGAAGGGCGCGACCGCCGCATAGGCCAGGGACGAGACGCCCCCGCAGGCCAGGTAGAAGAGGAAGAACACGGCCGCCCCCCTCGTTGACGGTCCGGTCATCCGCGCCACCGGGGCGCCGAAGGCCAGGGCGGCCAGGGCGTTCAGGAGCGCGTGGAGCCAGCCGCCGTGCACGAAGAGACTGGTGACGACCCCGCTCCACCGCCCCTGCGCCAGGCCCTCCGACGAGACCCCGAAGCGTGCCGCCGCGACCTGGGTGGGGAGGAGCATCGACTGGAGCGCATAGGCGCCCAGGATCACCCCCGCCAGCGCCAGGGCGGGCCAGGGGGCGTTCAGCGCGGGCTCCCGCCTGGCCGTCTCCGTCGAGGAGGCGCTTTGCGGACCGGCGCCGAACTCTTCCATGCCCGTTCCCCGCCCAAGCCCCGCCCGCGTCCCACATGGGAGCGTCGCCGGCCTGATGCGAAGGCGGCCAGCGTTTTGTCTTGGTTAAGGTCCGCGCGGTTAACAGTGGGCGCTGAGGATTTTGCCTGCGAGGTCCGTGGGCGCCGACAGCCGGACCGCCCATGCGCCTGCCTTCCCGCCCGCTCGCCCCGGCCCTCGCCCTCGCGGCGGCGGCGTTGGCCTGCGCGGGCGCGGCGCAGGCGCAGAGCTCCACGAGCGGATCGGGCTTCAACGCGGGCTACAACGCCGGCAGCGGCGAGTTCAGCCGCGGCGTGAACGTCAGCCGCGCGGTCGACGCGAACGGCAACACGGTGATCGTGGACGGCGTGACCCAGACGGGCTCGGACCAGAGCGTCTTCTACAGCCGGCAGACAGGCGGATCGTCCGACACCTACTCGGGCGTCGGCGCGACCGGCTACGGCACGGCGATCGGCAACAACCTGGCGGTGACGGTCCAGGGCTCGAACAACACGGTCGTGGTGAACGCCACGCAGGTCAACAACGGTCCCGTCTCGAACACGACGGTGCTGAACGGCAAGGTCAACATCGATGAGGGCAACTGAGATGGCGGCCGCGCCCGCCCGCCCGCTCGCGCTTCGCGGATCCGCCGCCTGGCGGGCGACGGGGGCGCTCGCCGCCGCCTCGCTGGCGTTGGCCGGCTGCGTCTCGCCCGTGGCCGGACCGAACGGGCTCTACGCCGCGCCGATCGGGACGGCGCCCGTGACCTCGAACGCCACGCCCTATTCCTCGGCGCTGGTGTGCCTGTCGCAGTACGCCCGGCAGTACAACCTGCACGCGCCCCGGATCGCCGTGGGCCGCATCGCCGACTACACCGGCAAGGCCGAGGACAACGGCGGCCGCGAGGTGACGCAGGGCGCCTCGCTCATGGCCATCAGCGCGCTCGCCAAGGCGGGCGTGCCGATGGTCGAGCGCTACGACACCTCGGTGTCGGAGCTGGAGCTCAAGTACGCCAACAACAAGCTCATCTCCGATTCGCCGGACGCCGGCCCCTCGCCGCAATACCGCAAGATCCTGGCTGGCCAGGTGCCGGGCTCGGACTTCTACATCGTCGGCGGCATCACCGAGCTGAACTACAACATCAAGTCCTCCGGGCTCGACCTGCAGGGCGGCAACCAGAACGCCACCAAGGGCACGGGACAGGTCACGGGCAAGCTCTACGTGATGAACGTGGCCATGGACCTGCGCCTGGTCGAGACCAAGACGCTGGAGGTGGTGGACGTCGTCTCCTACCAGAAGCAGATCATCGGCAAGGAAGTCGGCGCCGGCTTCTTCCAATTCTTCAACTCCAGCGTGATCAACGTCTCGGCGGGCGAGGGCGCGCTGGAGCCGGTGCAGCTGGCCGTGCGCGCGCTGATCGAGCGCGGCGTCACCGAGATGGTCTCCAACCTCTACGGCGCGCCGGGGCCGCAGGCCTGCATCGGCGCCGATCCCCTGGGCGTGACCGGGGCCACGGGCGGCTACGTCCCCGCCTACAACAACCTGGACCAGAACAATGCGCGCAGCCGCGAAGACCCGAACCGCTGGAGCGACCGGCGCGATCCTGACGCTTCTGCTCTGCGCGGCCGCTACTAGCGCGCTGGCGGCGGGCCAGGGCGCCGGGCAGACCACGGGCTCGACCTCCACCGCGGGCACGGTCACCACCGCCGACGGCGCGACCAACCCGGTGGCGATCAACCAGGTGCAGCTGGGCGACGTCTTCGCCGGACAGACGATCGACGTCGTCTCTGGCGACCCGGTCACGAGCCGCGCGGCGGCCTCCGGCAACGTCGCCTCCACCATCGGCCAGGACGCGGGCCTGAGCTACAGCGGCGACCAGCGGGTGGCGGGGAACATCTCCGGCCAGGCGCAGGGCTTCGTGTCGGGCGGCGCGGGGCAGCTGCTGTCGGTGTTCGCCTCCGCCAACGGCTCGACGGCGACGGCCGGCACCTGCTGCGGCCCGACCACGGGCCCCGCGGTGCAGACGCTGGACGCGGGCTCCTCGGTGACCTCCTCGGCGGAGGTCCAGCTCCAGGGCGGCGCCGCGGCGCTGAACGAGACCTCGACCGCGGTCGGCAACACGCAGGGCTGGCTCTCCGCCAACGGCTCGGTCGCCACGACCACGACCCAGACGTCCGCCGGCGTGATCGACGCGCAAGGCACGGCCACGGTCGTCGGCGCGGTGGACGGGGCGGCGACCTACGCGGTGACTTCGGTGGCCAACGACGTCACGGGCCAGGGCACGACCAGCGACGTGGCGCTGACCACGCGCCAGAGCACGACCGAGGCCTCGCCCTCCAGCGCCACCCTGACGGTGCAGCAGGACGCCGGCGACACCGTCTCCGCCCAGACCACCGCCACGGGCAACAACCTGACGCAGACGGTCACCGACGGGACGGCGACGCTGGACGCGCAGCAGGCGAACCTCGGCGACGTGACGGCGGACACGGCGGTGGGCCTCGGCACATGGAACTCGGCCGTGATCGGCTCCTACGGCGTCGGCAACTCGATCCTGGTCAGCGACACGGGGCCGCAGGCGACGATCACCGCCAGCCAGAGCAACTCGGGCGCCGTCACCGCCTCCTCGGTCCTGAACGGCGGGGCGGGAGCTGCGACCTCGCTGAACGCGACGGCGGTCGGCAACGTGGTGCAGGGCTACGCCTGCGGGACCTGCGGCGGCGGCGTCGGCGCGACGATCGCCCAGTCGAACGACGGCCGGGTGACGGCGGTCGGCAAGGTGCAGGGCCCGGGCGGCGGATCGGTCACCGGCGCCTCAACCGCGGTCGGCAACACGGTGACGCTGGCCGTGAAATGAGCCGCCGGGCGGCGGCGAAGGGCTAGCGACCCACCCCGCCGTCGCCCTCGAAGGCGGAAGCGCCCACGGGCGCGGTCGCCTGCACCACCGCTTCGGTCCCGTAGCCGACGCATTGCTGCGCCGACGCCTGCACCACCTTGATCCCCGCGCCGAAGCGGCGGAGCAGGCTGCGCTCGTTGCAGTCGCGGGCGGGCTTCTGCGGGCGGCACTGCAGCCTGCCGTCCAGCCCTCGCCAGAGCGAGTCGCCCTTCTCGCACACCACCGTCTGGCCGTGGTCGAAGCGCGCCGCGCCCGCCCAGTCGGCGGTGACGTACTGCATGTGCGTGCCGGCGATGCAGCGGAACAGCTCACCGGCGTATCCTGGGGCCACGTCGCGGTCCGGGGACAACTGGCTCGCGGGGTGGGGCACGGCCTTGTCGTCGATGCAGACGGCCTGCACGGCCACCGTCTTGGCCACGGCCGCCCAGGCATTGCACACCGGCCGCGTCGCCGGGGCCGCGCCCTCCACCACGAGGTTGGGGATCGACCCCGAGGAGCCCTGCTCGACGTAGAAGCCGCCTCCCCCGCCCCCCGACGCCGCGAGCAGGTTGGCTGCCTGCGCGTTGCCCACCGCCGCCGCGTAGGCCTGCGAATAGCCCACCCCCGACGCCGAGGCCGAGGCGGACGCGCTGACGCCCACGTCCAGCGATCCCGACGCCGAGCCGCCCCCCACGCCCGAGGTGATCGAGGGCGGCGCGACGTAGACGCCCGGCACGGCGATCGACACGCCGGGGATGCTGACCGTGTGCGCCTGCGGCAGGCAGCAGGTGCTGCACCCCTGGCTGCAGCCCGCCTCCGCCGGAGCCGCCGCCGCCAGCGCGAGGATCGCGCCCGCCCCCGCGGGCGCGGCGACGGAGGCGCCGACCGAGACGATCTGGGCGAGGAGCGTCGCGGAAAGGCGCATGGGCGGTCGTCCGGCGAAAGGATCCGAGCCTTTGACCAAGCGCCGCAAAGCCTTCGATGCCGTTAAGCCGTCCCGTTCCGGCACGGATCGGCGCGGCCCGCGGTTCGCCTGCAAGGCGAGGGACGACGCCACGAGTCCAGCTTCCGGAGCCGCCATGGCCCACGCCCACACCGAGCGCCTGATCGACGCCTGGCGCCTCAGCCGAGGCGACCGCCGCCTGCCGACGCGCACCGACATCTCGCCGGCGGTGCTGGGCCCGCTGCTGCCGCAGGTGTTCATCCTGGGCCAGGACGAGGCGACGGGCGAGTGGCGGCTGCGGCTCGCGGGCGGCTTCGTCAACGACCTGTTCGGCCGCGACCTGCGCGCCGCGGCCTTTCTGACCCTGTGGTCGCCGGGGGACCGGGCGGCGGTCTCCGCGGCGCTGGAGCAGGCGCGGCTGGGCGCCGAGCCCGTGGTGCTGAAGAGCCTGGCGCTGGCGCTCGACGGGCGCTCCCTAGGCCTTGAACTCACGCTCGCCCCCGCCACCGGCCCCACCGACGAGCCCGATCGCATCGTAGGGCTGGTCCAGCCGACGGGGATGGTGGCGCGGCTGGCGGGCGGCGCGGTGGCCGAGCTGCACCTGGCGGGCGCTTCGGTGGGTCAGCCGCGACCCGGCCTGCGGCTGGTGGTCGACAACACCGCCGCTCGTTAGAGCACGATCACCCGGGCGTCCGGCGGGTCGGCGAACAGCGCCTCCACCTCGGCCGCGCGGCGGGCGCGGGCCAGCGCCTGGTTGATGTAGCCCTTGTCGGTGATCTCGCCCGAGGCCGCGTCCGGCGCCCCCTCCAGCACCAGCGCCCGCGCCACCCGGCCGCCCGCGCCCCGCGCCTCGGAGTTCAGCGCCGTGAGCCCCCGCGCCACCGCCTCGCGCACGGCCACGGGATCGTCGCCGCGAGGGAAGACGAGCAGGCCCACGCCGTTGCGGTTCTCGCCGCAGACCACCGCGTCGGCCGCCAGCGGCCCCATGGCGGAGACCGCCGCCACCCTGAGCGCCCCGGCCACCACGAAGGCACCGGTGGCGAGCTTGAAGTTCTCCACCAGCCGCCCGTCGAACACCACGCCCATGGACGGCCGCGCCTCGTCGAACAGGCGCGCGGCGTCGCCCGTGGCGTAGAAGCCCTCCTCGTCCAGCGGGATCGGGCGGAGCGACCCGTCCGCCTGGCGGTAGCCTGGAGAGACCTGCGGACCCCGCACCCGCACCTCGAGCTTGCCGCCGGCGACGGGCGCCAGCTTGACCGCCGTGCCCGGCACGGGCGTCCCCAGATAGCCCGGCTGGTCGTTCAGCCAGCGCACGTTGGAGACGGTGGGCGCGGTCTCGGTCACGCCATAGCCCGCCGCGAAGGTCACGCGCTCGCCGCACGCCTGCACCCCGGCCGCCTGCACCCGCGCCAGCACCGAGGCGGGCAGCCCCGCGCCGCCGTACTGCATCACCCGCACCCGGGCGAAGACGGTGCGGGCGAGTTCATCGTCCGCCTCCAGCGCGTCCGCCAGCAGCTGCCAGCCCGCCGGCACCATGTTCAGGTAGGTGGTCTCGACCTCGCGCAGGTTGCGCAACGTCTCGCCGAACCGGCCGGGCGCGGGCGCGCCGTGGTCGATGTAGAGCGTGCCGCCCCGGTGAGTGATCATGTGCCATATGGCGTTGGCCCCCAGGCTGTGGCTCCAGGGCGCGGCGTTGACCACCACCGGAGGGTCCGGGTCGTCGTAGCAGGCGGTGATCTGGGCGGCGTTGACGGCGAGGTTGCCGTGCGTCTCAACCACCGCCTTGGGCGCGCCGGTGGAGCCGGAGGTGAGCAGCAGCTTGGCGCACTGGTCGCCCCGCGCGAGGTCGGGCGAGGCCGCTCCTCGCTCCAGCGCCGGCAGGTCGGCGGGCGAGAGGATGGGCGTTCCCTCCGCCAGCGGCGAAGCGCGGAGCGGAGCGGTCCGCACCG
Organism: Caulobacteraceae bacterium; assembly: GCA_030151985.1. GTDB lineage: Bacteria > Pseudomonadota > Alphaproteobacteria > Caulobacterales > Caulobacteraceae > JASLDZ01. Next base: position 8,756 of record JASLDZ010000031.1, read on the forward strand.
CCGGATCTTCCACGAACACCGCGGCGGGGGAGATCAGCGAGACGGCGTGCGCCAGCCGCGCGGGCTCGGCGCCGGCTTGCGCGTACTGCGGCGTGATCGGCGCGACCGGGCAGCCCAGCCGCGCCGCCGCGTAGGTGACGAGCGCATGGTCGATCCCGTTCCTCGCCGCGATCATCAGCGGCCGGTCGGGCCCGAGCCCCATCCCGGCGAGCCCGGCCGCCAGCGCCGCGACCCGCGGGGCCGCCTCGCCGTAGGGGAGCGTGCGCCACCCCTCCCCGCTCCGCTCCGCCAGCCAGGCGCGGTCGGGCGCGGCGGCGGCCCAGTGGTCCAGCGGCGCGCAGAGGGTGTCGAACACCCGGCCGAGCGGCGTGGGGCAGCTCAGCACCACCTCGCCGTCCGCCCGGCGGTCGACTTCGATCCGGAGCGGCGAGTAGCGGGGGTCGCGCCAGGGCGCCTCGGCGAGGGTCATGGCCGCGCTTATGCCGCCGACGACGCGCCCCCGCCAAGCGCCCACGCGCCGTGGCTCTCGCGCCCGACGGCGCGAGGTGGGGAGGAAGCGGAGCGCCGGCCCCCCGTCCGGAGACCGGGGGTGGTGGTGCGCTGGATGTTTCGACGGCTAAGGCCGGCGCTCCACGGGGCCGGTCTTCGGGGGAGCGCGCATGCGGGCATTGTCCCGCCCAGGAGCGCGCGTCCGGGCGCGGGCTCTGACCCCGCGCGCCCCGGCCGGCTGGCTTCGCCGGCCGCCCGGCGGGCGGAGCGCATCCTCGCGCCCCGGACACGGCGGTTTCATACCCCGCCGCCAAAATCCCGCCCGACCCCGACCCTCACGGCCGCCTCGGGCGCGGATCCAAGACGCCCTCCCCATGCCGCGGGGTCGTTGGGGAGAGTGGCACGGCCCGGAGGGGCGGGGATAACCTCGTCCTTCTCCTCCCCTGCGCAGCGGGGGAGGTGGCGGGAGGCCAAAGGCCGAGCGACGGAGGGGGCCTCTCCGCGCCACGCGCTGCGCCTTCGTCTCCACCCGCGAGGCCCCCTCCGTCACGCGCCTGCCGGCGCGCGCCACCTCCCCCGCTGCGCAGGGGAGGAGAAGAAAAGCCGCATCCTATTCCCCGCCTCTCTTCTTCTCTTGAGCCCCAGCCCAGTGTTCGACGCGCCGCAGGCCGCGTCGAAATTCTTAGGGACGCCCTGCGTCCCGACCCCTCCGGTCAGCCGCCGCGCGCAGGGCGGGTCAAGGGCGGAGAGCCGAAGGCGTCCCTTGACGCGACCTGCGGGCGGTGGCGCTCAGCCGTCCGATCTAGGTGCGTGATCCTCCCCTCCTCTCTCTCGCAGTCATCGCCGTGGAGGCGGCGACCCAGGCTTGAG
>JASLDZ010000053.1 GCA_030151985.1 Caulobacteraceae bacterium
ACGGGCGGCATCTTCTACGACCACCTGGACTCCGGCGACCACGCCCGCGACTTCGCCTTCACCCGGAGCGTGGGCGACGCCTTCCTGGCCGCTTACCCCGCCATCGTGCGCGCCCGCATGGCCGAGCCCTGGACCGAGGCCGACCGCGACGCGCAGCTCGCCCAGCGCGGCCGCTACGTGGAGTTCAACCTGCTCCACGACCGCGGCACGATCTTCGGGCTGAAGACGGGGGGGAATGTGGAGTCGATCTTGAGTTCGCTGCCGCCGCTGGTGCGGTGGCCGTAGGGGGAGAGCGGCGAGCTGGGAGACGTCCGCTTCCGACCCTAGTCGGACATTGACAGTCTCACCCAGGAGGGCGCGCCATAGGACATGAATCGGTCAGTCGACAGGCGCGGCTATGCGGCGCTCTTCATGTGCCTGCTAGCGATGCTCGTCTTTGCCGATGTGCTATTCGGGCCCCTCCACGGCTACCGGTTGGAGCCGCAAACGGCAGTTTCGCCAATCCATGCTGCGGCGCGCTTGCGCTTCGCGACGGTTATGGAAGTAGTCCCCATGTTGAGTTTGCATACACTATTGTGAATAGCAAAACAGGTCCACTGATCCTATTAGACCATCAAAACCTGATTATTCAGGGTGGCCGATTTCAGCTGGTCAACTCCAAAGGTGTATTTCTGCCCACGGAGAACAGGACGCATCCGACTTGGATTGAGGTCGACGGCGTCAGGTTTGTCCGGCGCTAGGTCCGACATCCACCCATAGCGACAGTCGGAACGTCCGCTTCTGCGCCTTCCTCTTCCTAGCCCCTAGCCCTGTGTTCGACCCCTCCGGAGGGGTCGAACTTGCTTGGAGGGACGCCCCGCGTCCCGACCCTTTCAGGACACCGTCGCGCGGAGGACGGGGCAAGGCCGTAGAGCGGAGGCGGAGCCGGAGCGTGCCTTGACGCGCCCGAGCACGGCGGCAGGTCCACCACGCTGGGCGGAGGCGAGTGTAAGGCGCTTCGTTCTGACAGCTGAGCGCCACCGTGCTCGGGCGCGTCAAGGGACGCCTTCGGCTCTTCGCCCTTGACCCGCCCTGCGCGCGGCGGCCGATCGGAGGGGTCGGGACGCAGGGCGTCCCTAAGAATTTCGACTTGCCTGCGGCGCGTCGAACACTGGGCTGGGGCTTAAGAGAGGAAGAGCGCTGAGGGTGGTGAGTGAAGCGCGACACACCTCTCCCGCAGGGGGAGAGGTGTGGAAATCCCTCGCGCGCCTACCGCTTCAACCCCGTGGCGACGAGGTAGACCTCGCTGGAGTCCACCCGGCTGGCCTTGGGCTTCACGTACTTGACCGTCGAGAAGGCGGCGCGGAGGCGCGCGAGGGTCTCGCCCGCCGAGTGGCCCTGGAAGTTCTTGGTCACGAAGGCGCCGCCGGGGGTCAGGTTGGCCGTGGCGAAGTCGGCGGCCATCTCGATCAGGCCTGTGATCTGCAGGTGGTCGGTCTGGCGGTGGCCGGTGGTGTTGGGCGCCATGTCGGAGAGGACGAGGTCGGGAGGGCCGCCCAACGCCTCAAGCAGGCGCTGCGGCATGGCGGGGTCGGTGAAGTCGCCCTCGATCAGGGTCGCGCCCTCGATGGGCGCCACGGGAAGGAGGTCGACGCCGACGACGGCCGCCGCGCCCTTCTTCACGGCCGCCTGCACCCAGCCTCCCGGCGCGCAGCCGAGATCGACCACGCGCAGCCCGCGCTTGAGCAGGTGGAAGCGCTCGTCGATCTCGGTGAGCTTGAAGGCCGCGCGCGAGCGCCAGCCCTGCGCCTTGGCCGCCTGGACGTAGGGGTCCTTCAGCTGGCGCTCGAGCCACTGCTGCGAGGAAAGGGTGCGGTCGGAGGCGGTGCGCAGCCGCTGGCCCATGCCGCGACCGGCCGCGTCGCCGCCCGTGGGCGGGCGCACCATCCGCCGGCGTTCGGGGGGGTCTTCGGACATGGCGAGGACTTAGACGGTCGGCGTCGGTTGAGGAAGGACGCGCGAAACCCCCTCAGTCGGCTTCGCCGACAGCTCCCCCGCAAGCGGGGGAGCCCTGATCGCGTGAAGCTTGTAGCTACGGGATCAGGCCTCCCCTGCGGAGCGGGGGAGGTGGCGCGAGCGCAAGCGAGCGACGGAGGGGGCGTCTCCTCAGGCCCCGCCGATCGCCTTCGCCACGGTCGGAGCCGTGTGCTGGAACGCGCGGCTGTAGGGGCAGACGGTGTGGGCGTCGGCGACGAGGGCGTCGGCGGCGGCCTGGGTCATCTTCGGGAGCGTCGCCTCGACCTCGAAGCTCAGCGCGAAGCCGCCGTCGTCCTCCTTGTTGAAGGTGGTGCGCACGGTGACGGTCAGGCCCTCAAGGTCGGCCCCGTGCTTCTTGGCGATCGCGCCGATCGCGCCGGAGAAGCAGGCGGCGTAGCCCATGGAGACCAGCTGCTCGGGGTTCGTGCCCTTGCCGTCGCCGCCCATCTCGCGCGGGAAGGCGGTGTCGAGCTTCACCTGGCCGTCGCTGGTCTCGACGTGGCCGTGGGCTCGGCCGCCGGCGTTGGCGGTGGCCTGGGCGGTGTAGACGGGGGTCATGGTCGAGCTCCTTGGCGGCGGCGGGGTGAGGCGGCTAGGTCGCCGCCGAGGGATCGATATGCCCGTTCCCTGCGGCGGGCGCTTGCTCGGAACGGCGACGGCCTCCGCCGCCGCGCCGGCGACGCCGCGGCTTCTGCGAGCGGCGGCGCATCAGCGACATCAGGAGCCCCTCGCGCAGCCCCCGGTCGGCCACGCGCACGCGCTCGCACGGCCACAGCTCCTGGATCGCCTGCAGGATGGCCGCGCCCGCGAGCACGAGGTCGGCGCGGTCGGGGCCGATGCAGGGCTCCTTCGCCCGCCCGGCCGGGCCCATGGCCATCAGCCGGGCGGTGGCGGCGGTGCAGTCGGAGCGGCCGAGCCACAGCCCGTCCACCCGTTCGCGCTCGTAGCGGCGCAGGTTCAGATGCAGGCCGGCGAGGCTGGTGATCGCGCCCGAGGTGCCGACCATGTGCGCGCGGCCGGCCGCGAAGGCGGGCTTGAGCGCGTCGGCGCCCGCGAAAGCGGAGACCTCGGCGCGGACGTGATCGACCATGGCGCGGAACCAGCGCTCGCCTTCCTCCGGCGCCTCGGGCTCGGGGAAGCGCTCGGCGAGTGTCACGACGCCCAGGGGAACCGAGACCCAGGCCACCAGCCGCGGCGGCTCCTCGCCCTCCAGCGCCAGCCAGGAGATCTCGGTGGAGCCGCCGCCGACGTCGACCACCAGCGCCGCTTCCGCCTGCGGGTCGACCAGCGCCGCGCAGCCGGCGACCGACAGTTCGGCCTCCTCGCGCGGGGTGATGATGCGCAGCTTCAGGCCCGTCTCGCCCTCGACCCGGCGCACGAAGGCTTCGCCGTTGTCGGCGATGCGGCAGGCCTGGGTGGCGACCGCCTCCACCATCAGGGCGCGGCGGCGGCGCAGCTTGTCGGCGCAGACGCGCAGCGCCTCGACCGCCCGGTCCATGGCGTCGTCGTCGAGCCGGCCGGTGCGCGAGAGGCCCTCGCCCAGCCGCACGATGCGCGAAAACGCCTCCACCACCCGGAAGCCCGCGTCCCGCCCCTGGTCCGGCGTCGCGATCAGCAGGCGGCAGTTGTTGGTGCCGAGGTCCAGCGCCCCGTAGCAGGCGATCTGCGGGCCGCCGCCGCCCTGGGCGTCCCGGGCGCGGAGACTGGACGCATTCGGCCGCGCC
>JASLDZ010000074.1 GCA_030151985.1 Caulobacteraceae bacterium
TCCGGACGGGACGCGGTCATGGGCCCGGTCGAGGGCGCGCTCCTGGCCAGCCGCCTGGGATACCTCGACCTCCTGATCCTGGACGAGTGGCCCCAGCTCGACATGGAGCTCCTGCACGCGCTGGCCGCGGCCAAGGCGTCGGAGCGGGTGACCAGCGTCGGCGCGTCGGGGGAGGCCTTCGACCGCGGCCGCCACCGGCCCGAGATCGACGCCCTGGTCTGCGCCTACAACCTCCAGGCCGGTTGGCCCGAGCGCAACCGCATCCGCAACGCCGTGGAGCGGGGCAAGTTCGTCATCGGGCAGGACTCCTACCCCGAGCTGGGGTCGAGCGCGTCCGCAAGCGTCCCAGGCGCCCAGCCCGCCAGCCGCGGGCTGTTCAACTTCAGCAAGAAGCCGCCGCCGATCGAGAAGACCGGCGGATACGAGTTCATGCGCCGCACCCCGGGCTGGTCGCCGGACGAGATCTGCCTGGCCTACGCCCTGACCGAGCCCGCGCTGGCCAGCGTGGTGATCGAGGCCTTCACGCCCGAGGACGTCGAGCGGCTCGCGGCTGTGGCGGAACGCGAACTGCCGACCGGCATGCCGGCGCAGATCGAGATGGCGCGCTTCGCCGCGCACCAATGACCGGCGCTCCGCTCGCGCGATCGTCAAGGGCGGGCGCCTTGATCCGCCGCGCCGGCGCGCTTAGCTGCCGTGCGGGCCGGACCGCCGTACGTCCGACCGCCGAGGAGCCGCCGCCGTGACCGACCTCACCCAGACCTCCGCCGCGCCGGACGCCTCCGCCGCCTCCGCCGACCCGGTGCACGCCTTCATCGCCAAGACGGTGCAGGAGAACCCGGTGGTGCTGTTCATGAAGGGCGTCCCCGACCAGCCGCGCTGCGGCTTCTCGGCGGTGACGGTGCAGATCCTAGATCACCTGGGCGCCGACTTCGTGGGCGTGGATGTCTTGCAGGACGACGACCTGCGCCAGGGCATCAAGACCTTCAGCGACTGGCCGACCATCCCGCAGCTCTACGTCAAGGGCGAGTTCGTCGGCGGCTCCGACATCGTGCGCGAGATGTTCGCCGCGGGCGAGCTGAAGACGCTGCTGCAGGAGAAGGGCGCGCTCGCCGCCTGATCCGCCGCGGAGCCCTCCCGGCCGCCGCCGCCCTCCTCCCGGAGACCCCATGAGCGCCCTCTTCAGCCCCATCCGGCTGGGCGGCGTCGACCTGCCCAACCGCCTGGTCGTCGCCCCCATGTGCCAGTACAGCGCCGAGGACGGCGTGCCGCAGCCCTGGCACATGCAGCACCTGGGCTCGCTCGCGCTGTCGGGCGCGGGGCTGGTGATCGTGGAGGCGACCGGGGTGGAGGCCGCGGGCCGCATCACGCCGGGCGACACCGGGCTCTGGAACGACGCGCAGGAGCAGGCCTTCGCCCGCATCCTGCAGGCGATCCGAAGCTTCAGCGACACCCGTTTGGGCATCCAGCTGGCGCACGCCGGCCGCAAGGCCTCGACCACCGCGCCGTGGGTGGACAAGGGCCGCGCCCTGCGCCCGGACGAAGGCGCCTGGACGACGTTCGCGCCCTCCGCCGTCCCCTTCAGGACCGATTGGCACACACCCCAGGCGCTGGACGCGGCGGGGATGGCGCGCATCCGTGACGCCTTCGTCGACAGCGCCCGCCGCGCGGACCGGGCCGGGTTCGACCTCGTCGAGCTGCACGCCGCCCACGGCTACCTGCTGAACGAGTTCTGCTCTCCGCTCTCGAACCATCGCACGGACGCCTACGGCGGCTCGCTCGACAATCGCCTGCGCTTCCCGCTGGAGGTCGCCGCCGCCGTGCGCGAGGCCTGGCCGCGCCACAAGGCGCTCGGCGTGCGGATGAACGGCTCGGACTGGGAGCCGGGCGGGGTGACCCCGGAGGAGGCCGCCGAGTTCAGCCGCCGGCTGAAGGCGCTGGGCTACGACTACGTGCACATCTCGAGCGGCGGCCTGACTCCCACCGCCAGGATCCCCGGGCGCGAGCCGAACTACCAGGTGCCGTTCGCCGCCGAGGTGCGCCAGCGCGTGCCGGGCCTGCCCGTCTTCGCCGTGGGCATGATCGCCGACCCGCATCAGGCGGAGGCGATCGTCGCCTCCGGCCAGGCCGACCTCGTGGCCCTGGCGCGCGCCGTGCTGGACGATCCGCGCTGGGGCTGGCGCGCTGCACACGCGCTGGGCGCCCCCTCCCCCGTGCCGCCCCAGTACCAGCGCGCGACCGAGGAGACCTGGCCCGGCTACGCCCTCGCCCATCCGGAAGCGGCCAAGCGGGCGCAGGCCGCCTGAGCGCGGCTCAGCGCTTCGCGGCCGTCCAGGCGGACGCCTGCGCGCCGATCAGGTCGGCGAGGTCGTCCTCGACCATCTGGACGTCCAGGGCGTGCAGGCCCCAGCCGCCGTGCTGGTCGTAGCGGTCGAACAGCGTCTGCACGAGCGGGGCATAGGGGCCGGGCTCGACCTTCACCTGCAGCACCGTGCCGCCTCCGTCCGGAGCGCAGCCGCCGCTCACCTGGCCCACCGGCTCGACGAAGGGCGGGTCGGTCACGGGCGCGATCGACGGACGCGAGAACACCGGGTGCAGCGCCGCCTCCCCGCCCTGGGGCGCGGCGGGGTTCACGCAGGCGGCCACCATGCCGTCCTGGTCGCGGGCGAAGATGCGCGACGGTCCGCCCGGCGCCTCGGCCGCGGGGTAGGTGGACCACACGACCACGCATCCGGTCTGCGATTTGCTGCGGCAGAGCGGCGTCTCGCTGAAGGTGCCGCCCACGTCCCGCCCCTTGGGCACGAGCACGGCCGGGTGGCCCGCCAGGATCGCCGAGACGAGCAGCCGGTGCTCCGGACGGCCCTCGATCTCCTCCGCGAGGAGCCGGGCGAGCAGGATCGAACCCTGGCTGTGGCCCACCAGCACGACGCCGCGGCCGTGGTTGTCGTGCGCGAGGTACCGCTTCCACGCCGCCTTCACGTCGGCGTAGGCGGGATCGAAGTCCAGCTTCGCCGCTCCGCTCCGCTCCATCTGCCGCCCCAGCCCCGCGCTGGTGAGCTGGCGGTAGAGCGGCGCGAACACCCGGCAACGCGAGGCGAGCCGCGCCGCCTGCACGCGCACCGTATGGTCCACGGCAGGTTCATGCTCGGCGCGGGCGAACTCCTGCGGCTGCTGCGAGGTGGTCGGATAGACGTAGAAGCAGTCGACCGGCGCGTCGGCCGCCGGCGTGAACACGTCGGGCGAACGGGGGCCGCCGACCTCCACCTTCATGGCGCCGAGCTCGCCGCCGCAGGCGCCGGGCGCGTCCGGCCGGCACGCCCAGGCGGAGGCGCTCGCATAGTCCGGGGCGGGCGGAGGCGCGGCCTCGGCGGGATCGGGCGCGGCGAAGAGGACGAGCGCGAGGGCGACGGCGATCAAGGGGCGGCTCCGGGTCGAAGGGAACGGCCGATCCTGCCCCGGCGCGGGCTCGCGCGGAAGTCGCGGCGGCCGATTTGCCGTCCTGACACATCGGAGTCATGCTCCGCCATCTTTGACGCGTCGGGAGGTCGTGATGATCCTGCGTTCCCTGCGTTCGGCCGCCTTCGGGAGCGGCCTGTCCCTGTGCCTGGCGGCGGGCGCCTTCGCCCCCAAGGTCCATGCCCAGGTCTATGTGGTCGACAGTCCGCAGGCGCAGCGCTGCTACGCCGCCGCGGCGGACGACGCGGCCGACCAGCGCTCCATCGAACGCTGCACCAGCGCCATCGAGCGGGACGGGCTGGTGGGGCGCAACTACGCCGGCACGCTCGTCAATCGGGGGATCATCCGCCTGCGCGCGGGGCAGACCGATCTGGCGCTGGCCGACTTCGAAGCCGGCATCGCGGTCACGCCGACGCTCGGCGAGGCCTGGATCAACCGCGGCGCGGGTCTCCTGGTGAAGGGCGGCGCGGACTCGGAGGTGATCGCCAGCGTCACCCGCGGCCTCGCCCTCGGCTCCTCGCACAAGGAGCTAGCCTTCTACCTGCGCGGCTACGCGCGGGAGCGGGCCAACGACTGGGCGGGCGCCTACACCGACTACCGCCGGGCCTCGCTGATCGCGCCGACGTGGCGGGCGCCGCAGCTCGACATGGCGCGCTTCGAGGTGCGCCAGCGCTGAGCGGAACGAGGAAGGGCCCCGGGGTCGCCCCCGAGGCCCTTCGCGTCAGCCGGTCGTGCGCCGCTTACGAGGCGTAGTATTCAATGACGAGGTTGGGCTCCATCTTCGCGGCGTAGGGCACCTCGGAGAGGTCCGGCGCGCGCACGAAGGTGGCCGTCAGGCCCTTGGCGTCGACCTGCACGTACTCGGCGAAGTCGCGCTCGGACGAGCCCACCGCTTCCAGGATCAGCGCCATGTTGCGCGAGCGCTCGCGCACCGCGACCACGTCGCCGGCCTTCACCTGATAGCTGGCGATGTTCACCCGGCGGCCGTTCACCTGGATATGGCCGTGGTTGACCAGCTGGCGCGCGGCGAAGGGGGTCGGCGCGAACTTGGCGCGGTAGACCACCGCGTCCAGCCGCGACTCCAGGAGCGCGATCAGGTTCTCGGAGGTGTTGCCCTTGCGGCGGGCGGCCTCCTCGTAGGTCTTGCGGAACTGCTTTTCGGTGATGTTGCCGTAGTAGCCCTTCAGCTTCTGCTTGGCGCGGAGCTGCAGGCCGAAGTCCGACACCTTGGACTTGCGGCGCTGGCCGTGCTGGCCGGGGCCGTACTGGCGCTGGTTGACCGGGCTCTTGGGGCGACCCCAGAGGTTCTCCCCCATCCGGCGGTCGAGCTTGTACTTGGCGCTGGAGCGCTTCGACATCGTGTTCGTCTCACATCAGACCCGGGCCGGCCCCCCGCGAGAGTGGGGAGGCGATCGCAACGGCGGCTGTCCGGATCACCCGTCATAAGCTTCGCACGCCGCCGGACGGGTCCGGCCGCGGGAAGCGGCGGTGTATGGCCGCATCCCCTCGGCAAGTCAAACGCGGCCGATCGCCCGCGCGCTCGACAAGCGTAGCCTTCGGGCGCCTACTCCCAGCTGGTAGCGGGCGGCGGAAGGGGCCGGTCCATGGGGGTGGCGAGCTTGGTTGCGGCGCTTCAGGCGGCCGCCGCCCTGGCGACGGCGCCGCCGCCGCTGGGCCTGTCGGCCGACGCCTTCGCCCGCCTGCGCGCCACCATCGAGACGCGCGCGGCCCATGCGCCCGACGACGTCCCGCAGGTCTTCGACATCGTGGTGGCCAAGGGCTCCGTCCGCTTCGCCCCCGCCCGCAGCGAAGGCGGGACGACCTGCCGCCGGTTCATCCTGAACGTCTCGGGCGGCGCGGGACCCTCGCTCTACGTGGGCTCGGTCTGCGTCGGGGCCGCGCCTGCGGGATGGACGCTCGCCGGCATGCGCCCGCTGCAGTCGGCGGCCATGCACGCCACGGCGCTGCGTCCCCATCCGCCCACCGCGGCGCCGCCGGATGCGACGCCCCTGCCGTCCGCGGCCGCCGCCCCGCGTCCCGCCCCGGTCCCCCCCGCCGCGCCAGCTCCCGCACCGGCGGCGGCGGCGACGCCAGCTCCGGCTCCGGCTCCGGCTCCGGCTCCGACGGCCGCTCCGACCCCGGTCCCGACAGCGGCCGCGCCGGGTCCGCCGCCGCCGCCTCCGCCCCCCGCTCCGGCCGCCGCCCCGGCCGCGGCCGCGACGATCCAGGACACCGGACTGGCCGCCCGGCTGCCGACCTTCCCGATCGCCTACAACCGGCCCACCCAGATCGCCTTCGACCGCGACACGACCATCTCGCTGGTGATCACCGTCAACGGCGCGGCCGCCGACAGCCTCAGGAACCTGCCCGGCGAGAAGGTCGCGGCCTCGGCCCGTCTCAGCGACGACGTGGTGGCCGAGCTGTCCGGCGACCCGGCGGCGGTGAAGATCACACCCCGGCAGGACAAGGAGCAGCGCATCGCCGACCTGGGCGACGTGGTCTGGGTCTGGGACGTGCGCGCCCTCACTCCCGACCCCGCCACCCTGACGCTGAAGCTGTCGGCCAAGGTCCCGCTCGCCGGCCAGCCCGCGCTCGTGCCGGTCCGCACCTACACCGACCGCTTCACCGTCCAGATCGACCCGGTCTCGAAGGCGAAGTGGTGGATCGGCCAGATCGACCCCATCTGGAAGTGGCTGGGGCTGGGGACGCCCGTGGTCCTGATCGGCGGCCTGCTGACCTTCCTGCGCCGGCGCAAGGCGAGCCCGGCGACCGCCAAGACCCCGGGCTGAGGGTCGTCAGCCGCCCTCGCCCCGCCGGGCCGCCATGCGCGCCAGGGTGCGGCCGCGGCCCTTCACGAGCGCGGTGACGACGCCGCGGAAGGTCCGCACCTCCTGCGTCGTCAGCCGCGCCCGCCCAAGCGCCACGCGCAGGTTGCGCACCATGGAGGGCTTGTTCTCGGGCGGGAAGAAGAAGCCGGCCGTCTCCAGCTCGTCCTCCAGGTGCTCGTAGAGGCGCAGCGTCTCGGCGCCGTCCGCCGGCTCGGCCAGGTGCGCCTCGAAGCTCGGCGGGGCGCGGCGGCCCGACGCCAGCCCCCACTCGTAGGCGTTGATCGCGACCGCCTGCGCGAGGTTCAGCGAGCGGAAGCGGGGATCGACCGGCACGGTGACGATGCCGTGGCAGAGCGCGATGTCGGCGGTCTCCAGCCCCGCCCGCTCCGCCCCGAACAGCAGCCCCGCGCGCCAGCCCCGCCCGACCGCCGCGTGCAGCTCGGCCGCCGCCTCGCGGGGCTCGAGCACCGGCAGCTGCGTCTCGCGCGGACGGGCGGTGGCGGCGTGGACGAGCTGGAGGTCGGCGACCGCCTCGGCCACGGTGGCGAACACGCGCGCGCCGTCGAGCGGCCAGCTCGCGCCCGAGGCCGACGCCCAGGCGCGGTCCTGCGGCCAGCCGTCGCGCGGACTGACCAGCCGCAGCTCGGACAGGCCGAAGTTCGCCATCACCCGCGCGGCGGCGCCGATGTTCTCCGCGAGCTGCGGACGGTCGAGGATGACCACGGGAGTGGGGGGCGTGTCGGCGGCGGCCTCGTCCATGGCGGTTCGATAGCGCCCGCCGCGGCCGCCGTCCAAGCGCCAGGGGCGTGAACCCTCGTTCAGGGAGCCTTCAGGTTGAAAAGCCGTTCATGCCCTCGACCGGCGCGCCCCCGCGCCGCGACAGGAGAGACCCACCATGAAGACGCTGCTCGTCGTAGGCAGCCTCCTGGCGGCGACCGCGGCTCCGGCCGCGGCCTCGGCCGCCACCCGCTGCATCAATCCCCAGAACAACACCACCACCGGCGCCCTGGTGGGCGCGGCGGGCGGCGCGGCCGTCGGCTCGGTGCTGGCCGGGCGCCATTCGCGCGGCGAAGGCGCGGTGCTGGGCGCCCTCGGCGGCGCGCTCCTGGGCGGCGCCATCGGCCACAACCAGACCCGCTGCCCGGACGGGTACTACGCGTACGACGACCAGACGCGGCAGTACTACGACAACAGCGGCGCCGTTTATAACCCCGGCGGCCCGCCGCCTCCCGGCCCGGGCTACGGCCCGCCGCCCCCTCCTGGTCCCGCCTACGGCCCCGGCCCCGGACCCGGCGGCGACTTCTGGGCCTCCTCCGGCCCCGGCATCCGCGATCGGATCACCTTCCTGCGGAGCCGCGTGCAGGCCAACGTCGACAACGGCCGCATCAGCCCGCGGCAGGCGCAGCGCTCCTTCGCCGACCTGGACGACATCCAGCGGCAGGACCGCCGGATGCGCTACCGCGACGGCGGCCGCCTGAACGACGCCGACCGCGCTTACCTGCAGGACCGACTGGACCGCGCCCGCCAGATCCTGCGCGACCAGCGGAACGGCGTGTACAACTAGGCGCGGCCTTCCAGGCCGTCGCGAGGAAGGCGCGGGGCTTCGGCCCCGCGCCTTTTCCGCGTCCAGGGGCCGGGCTATAGGGCCGCCCTGCCCTCACCGCCGCGCGCCGCCGGAGCTCCCATGGCCCTGTCCAAGATCAAAGTCGCCAACCCCGTCGTGGACCTGGACGGCGACGAGATGACCCGGATCATCTGGAAGCTGATCAAGGACAAGCTGATCTTCCCCTACCTCGACCTCGAGCTGGACTACTACGACCTGGGCATCGAGCACCGCGACGCCACCGACGACCAGGTGACGATCGACTCCGCCCACGCCATCCAGAAATGGGGCGCCGGCGTGAAGTGCGCGACCATCACGCCCGACGAGGCGCGGGTGAAGGAGTTTGGCCTGAAGAAGATGTGGAAGTCGCCCAACGGCACGATCCGCAACATCCTGGGCGGCGTCATCTTCCGTGAGCCGATCATCTGCCAGAACGTGCCGCGCCTCGTCCCGCACTGGACGCAGCCGATCGTCGTCGGCCGCCACGCCTTCGGCGACCAGTACAAGGCCACCGACTTCCTGATGCCCGGCAAGGGCCGCCTGACCGTAAAGTTCGAGGGCGACGACGGGCAGGTGATCGAGCACGAGGTGTTCAGGTCGCCGGGCTCGGGCGTGGCCATGGCCATGTACAACCTGGACGATTCGATCCGCGACTTCGCCCACGCCAGCTTCGCCTACGCGCTGGACCGCAAGTACCCCTGCTACCTCTCCACCAAGAACACGATCCTGAAGGCCTACGATGGGCGCTTCAAGGACATCTTCCAGGAGATCTTCGACGCCGAATACGCGGCCAAGTTCAAGGACGCGGGCATCACCTACGAGCACCGCCTGATCGACGACATGGTGGCGAGCGCGCTGAAGTGGTCGGGCGGCTACGTCTGGGCCTGCAAGAACTACGACGGCGACGTGGAGAGCGACATCGTCGCCCAGGGCTTCGGCTCGCTCGGGCTGATGACCTCGGTGCTGCTGACTCCCGACGGCCGCACGGTGGAGGCCGAGGCCGCGCACGGCACCGTCACCCGCCACTACCGCCAGCACCAGAAGGGCGAGTCGACCTCGACCAACTCGATCGCGTCCATCTTCGCCTGGACCAAGGGCCTGATGCACCGCGCCAAGCTGGACGAGAACCGCGAGCTCGACCGCTTCGCCCACCAGCTCGAGAAGACCACGGTCGACACCGTGCAGGCGGGCTTCATGACCAAGGACCTGGCGCTCCTCGTCGGCGACCAGCAGGGCTGGCTGACCACCGAGGGCTTCCTCGACAAGGTGTCGCAGAACCTGGAAGCGGCCATGGGCGCGCCGGGCGCCTGACGCGCCCCGTCGGCTGGTGGCCCCTCCGGGGATCGAACCCGGACGCCCGAGGGCGAGCGATTTTAAGTCGCTTGCGTCTACCAATTCCGCCAAGGGGCCTTCGCGCCGTCATGCCCCGGCGCCAGCGCGAAGGCCACCCCCGCCCCGTCACCCATGGGGCTGACAGCGCGGCGTGAAGCGCGCTAGGAGAACGGCTGCGTTGCGGGTGTGGTGGAATTGGTAGACGCGCCGGACTCAAAATCCGGTTCCGCAAGGAGTGTCGGTTCGACCCCGACCACCCGCACCATCCTTCCGTCGGCGTCGCGCCCGCCCTCAGGGCTTGAGCGAGGCGACGTAGGCGGCGAGGTCGATCATGTCGCGCTGGGTGAGGTTCGCCGTCACCGCCGTCATCGGCGCGCCGGCCTCGCCGCGCCGCGCGCCGGCGTGGAAGGCGTTCAGCTGGCGGAACAGGTAGGTGGGGTAGCGCCCGGCGATCGGCGGCCCGAGCGCGCCCTTCAGCGCGGGGCCGTGGCAGACGGCGCAAGGCTGCGTCACGCCGCCCCCGCCCGCTCGGGCGAGCGCCGCACCCCGCGCCACCGCTCCCGGCGGGACGTAGGCCGTGAAGCCCGCGTCCGGCGCGCGCAACTCGAAGGTGTCGAAGTCGTCCGGCGTCTCCACGATCCGCTCGCCCAGCGGCTCGTGCCCGTCGCCGCCGATCCGGCGGTAGAGGAAGGACGCCTTGCGCACCGCCGGGATCTCCGTCGTTTCGACCACACGGACGTGCGAGCCCGGGAACGGGATGGCGGCGAAGTAGGCCGCCGCCGCCTTGATCTCCGCCGGCGAGGCGGCCGCGGCGACCTGGCGCATCAGGGTGATCGGCGTCCAATCCGGCCGCGGCTCGTCGCGCGCGCGGCTGGCCATGTCGGCCAGCTGGGTCTCGATGTAGGCGGCGGGCAGCCCGGCCAGCGCGGCGTTCTCCGGCCGGCCCCGGCCGTCGGGCATGTGGCAGTAGCCGCAGGCCATCACCCCTCCGGGGCGGCCGTGCAGCACCACGGGCGGCGGCGGCGGATGCCGGTCGGGGAACCAGTCCACGGCCTCGTACAGGTCGCCGAGCTGAGCGGTGGTGAAGCGCCGCGCCGAGCCCGGCAGGCTGTGGACCTCCGCGGGGTTCGCCGCCGCGCCGGCTGGAGCGGGCGGGCCGCGGCCGGGGAACATCCAGTCCCCATCGACGGGCGCGGCCGCCCCGGCCAGCGCCAGCGCCGCCACGGCCGCGACGATCCCCGCTCCCCGCATCCCCGTTCCCCCGAACGCCGGCCCCTCGGCCACGCCGCAGCCTAGCTTGGCCGTGCGCGCCTGCCCAGCGCGGGGCGGTTGACCGGAGGCCGGCGGGCGGTGGACCCTCGCGCCGTGCCCGACGCCGCCCGACCGCTCCGCCCTCGCCTCGGCCTCGTCGGCTTCGGCGCCTTCGGGCGGCTGACGGCGCAAGCGCTTCGTCCCCACTTCGAGGTGCTGGCCCACGATCCGGCCTTCCCGCCCGGCGAGGAGGCGGACGGCGCACGCGGCGTGACCCTCGCTCAGGCGGCCGGCTGCGGCGTGGTGGTGCTGGCGACGCCGGTGGGCGCGCTGGCGGAGGTCGTGCGCGCGGCCTCCCCCCACCTGCGGCCAGGCGCGCTGGTGCTGGACGTCGGGTCGGTGAAGGTCGGGCCGGCGGCGACCATGCTGGCCGGCCTGCCGCCGCACGTGGACATCGTCGCCACCCACCCCCTGTTCGGCCCGCAGAGCGCGGCCGGCGGCCTTACGGGCCTGAAGATCGCCGTCTGCCCGGTGCGGGGCGACCGCGGAGCCTGTGTCGCCGCCTTTCTGGAGACGCTCGGGCTGCAGGTGTTCGTCACCACGCCCGAGGAGCACGACCGCGAGGCGGCGCTCGCCCAGGGGCTCACCCATCTGATCGCCAAGGTGCTGGTCGCGATGGAGCCGCTGCCGACCCGGATGACGACCCGCAGCTTCGACCTCGTCATGCAGGCGGTCGACATGGTGCGCGACGACGCGCCCGAGGTGTTCGCCGCCATCGAACACGCCAACCCCTATTCGCGCGAGGTGCGCCGGCGTTTCATCGCGCTCGCCTCCGAACTGGACGGGGAAGACGGCGGGGGCTAGAGGCGCGGGACCTGATCCTCCCCATCGCAGATGGGGAGGGGGACCGCGAAGCGGTGGAGGGGCCGCTCGCCTCGGGCGAGCGGAAGACGCCGGGCGCCCGCGTCTTCCGCGCTGTCGCGCGGCCCCCTCCCGGCTTCGCCGGCCCTCCCCCATCTGCGATGGGGGAGATCGATGCATCGGATAACGCCCATGGCCATCGACGCCGCGACCGTGCGCAAGGTCGCCCGCCTCGCCCGCATCCGCGAGCCCGAGGAACGGCTGGAGCCGTTGGCCGCCGAGCTGAACGGCATCCTCGCCTGGATCGAGCAGCTGAACGAGGTCGACGTCGAGGGGGTCGAGCCCATGACCTCGGCGGTGGCCGTGACGCTTCCCATGCGCGAGGACGTGGTCACCGACGGCGGCGACGCGGCCAAGGTGCTGTCGAACGCGCCGAAGTCCGCGGACGGATTCTTCGTGGTCCCCAAGGTGGTGGAATAGCGGCGGTGCGTCGCTTGGCGCTCGCGCTGGCGCTGTGGCTCGGCGCGGCCGCCGCCTTCGCGCAGGCGCCGGCCCCGATCCCCGTGGAGGGAGGGCTGCTCGCCCCCGCCTCCCCCGACGCTTCCGGAGTCCGCGTCTTCAAGGGCGTGCCGTATGCCGCCGCGCCGGTCGGCGCCGGCCGCTGGCGCGAGCCCCGGCCGGTCGCCGCCTGGAGCGGGGTGCGGCCGTCGGACCGCTTCGGCGCCAACTGCATGCAGCCCAAGGCGTTCGGCGACATCGACCCCTACACGCCGGGCATGTCGGAGGACTGCCTGTTCCTGAACGTCTGGACGCCTGCGACGACCGCCTCCGAGCGGCTGCCGGTGATGGTTTGGATCCACGGCGGCGGTTTCGTCGCGGGCTCCGGCTCGGAGCCCCGGCACGACGGCGTCGCGCTGGCGAAGCAAGGCGTGGTGGTGGTCACGATCAACTACCGCCTGGGCGTGTTCGGCTCGCTCGCCACGCCGGAGCTCTCGGCCGAAACCCCGTGGAAGGGCTCGGGAAACTGGGGGCTGATGGACCAGGTCGCGGCGCTCGGCTGGGTGAAGCGCAACATCGCGGCCTTCGGCGGCGACCCGGCGAAAGTGACCATCTTCGGCGAGTCGGCCGGCTCCTGGTCGGTCAGCGCGCTCACCGCGTCGCCGCTGGCGAAGGGGCTGTTCCGCGGCGCCATCGGGGAGAGCGGGGCGGTGTTCGGCTCGACGCTCCGCCCGGTGACGACGCTCGCGCGGTCCGAGGCGGCGGGCATCGCCTTCGCCCAGGCGGCGGGCGCGCCGACGCTCGCGCGGCTGCGCGCGCTGCCCGCCGAGGCGCTGCTGAAGCCGGCGTTCGAGCCCGCGCCCGCGATCGACGGCCACGTGCTGCCCGACACCCCCGAGCGGCTGCTGGCGAGCGGGCGCGGGAACCCCGTCGCGCTGATCTTCGGCTCGAACTCGGCGGAGGGTTCGTTCGGCTTCTTCCGGACCCACAGGCTGGACGCGGTGGTCGCACGGCTGGCGGGGCCGGAGGCGCCCGCGCTGAGGGCCGCGCTGCCCGCCGATCCGAAGGTGGCGGAGGAGGCGCTGGGCGGCGACCTGATGATCGGCTACCCGACCTGGGCCTGGGGCGGGGCGATGCGGCAGGCGGGGGCGCCCACCTGGAGCTACCTGTTCGACCGCAGGATCGGCGCGCCCGACGGGGTGCGCGGCCAGGCCGCTCATGCCGACGACATCGTCTTCGCCTTCGGCCATCCCGACCGGCGCGAGGGCTTCACCGCCGTCGAGACCGACCGGCGCGTGGCGGCGGCGATGAGCGGCTACTTCGTCAACTTCGCCAGGACCCTCAACCCGAACGGTCCCGGCCTGCCGCTGTGGCCCGCCTACGCCCCGGAGCGGCGCGAGGGGGTGCGGATGGTGTTCGAGGACGCGCCGTTGGTCCGGCCGGACCCGACGCTGAAGCGCTATGAGCTGCTGCGCCGGCTCGTGGCCAAGGGTCCGCCCCCGGCTCCCTGACGCCCACCCCCTTCCGCGAGACGACGGGTTGCGGCTAGGAGAGCGCCATGCCCGCGCCCGCCGACCTCACCTCCCTCACCCTGAAGGCCGCCCTCGACGGGATGGCCGCCAAGGCCTTTTCCGCCGTCGAGCTGGCGCAGGCGCACATCGACGCCATCGGCGCGGCCAACCCGCACCTCAACGCCTACGTCGCCCAGACGCCGGACAAGGCGCTGGCCATGGCGCAGGCGTCCGACGAGCGGCGCGCCCGGGGCGAGGCCGGCCCGCTGGAGGGCGCGAGTCTGGGCGTGAAGGACCTGTTCTGCACGGACGGCGTGCCCTCGACCGCCGGCTCCAACATGCTGCGGAGCTTCACGCCGCCCTACGAGTCCACCGTCACCGCCAACCTGTGGCGCGACGGGGCGGTGATGCTGGGCAAGCTGAACATGGACGAGTTCGCCATGGGCTCGTCCAACGAGACCTCCGCCTTCGGTCCGGTGAACAACCCCTGGAAGGCGCGCGGCTCCAACCAGGCGCTGACCCCCGGCGGCTCGTCGGGAGGCTCGGCCAGCGCGGTCGCCGCCGACCTGTGCCTGGGGGCGACCGCCAGCGACACCGGCGGCTCGATCCGCCAGCCCGCGGCGTTCACCGGCACCGTCGGGATCAAGCCGACCTACGGCCGCTGCTCGCGCTTCGGCATGGTCGCCTTCGCCAGCTCGCTGGACCAGGCGGGGCCGATCGCCAAGACGGTGGAGGACGCGGCGATCCTGCTCACCTCCATGTGCGGCCACGACCCGAAGGACTCGACCTCCCTCCCGGTGGAGACGCCCGACTTCGCGGCCGCGCTCGGCCGCTCGGTGAAGGGGCTGCGGATCGGAGTGCCCAGGGAGTACCGGCTCGACGGCATGCCCGCCGAGATCGCCGCGCTGTGGGACCAGGGCGTGGCTTGGCTGAAGGAGGCGGGATGCGAGATCAGGGAGGTCTCGCTGCCGCATACGAAATACGCGCTGCCGGCCTACTACATCATCGCCCCGGCGGAGGCCTCGTCCAACCTCGCCCGCTACGACGGCATGCGCTTCGGCCTGCACGAGGCCGGCGACGGCCTGACCGGGACCTATGAAGCGACCCGCGCCGCGGGCTTCGGGAACGAGGTGAAGCGGCGCATCCTGATCGGCGCCTACGTCCTGTCGGCCGGCTACTACGACGCCTACTATCTGAAGGCGCAGAAGGTGCGCCGCCGCATCGCCGACGACTTCAAGGCCGCGTTCGACAAGTGCGACGCCCTCTTGACCCCCGCCACCCCCTCGGCCGCCTTCGCCCTCGGGGCCAAGGAGACCATGGACCCGGTGCAGATGTAC
>JASLDZ010000082.1 GCA_030151985.1 Caulobacteraceae bacterium
CACGCAGCTGATGAACATCTGCCAGCGGATCGTCAGCCAGGTCGGCCGCCGCGTGGACGAGAGCTCGCCCATCTGCGACGCGCGCCTGCCCGACGGCAGCCGCGTCAACGTGATCGCCCCGCCGCTGGCGATCGATGGTCCGACCCTGACCATCCGGAAGTTCAAAAAAGACAAGCTCACCATGAGGAATCTCGTGGAGTGGGCCTCGATCTCGCCGGAAGGCGCGCGGGTGCTGGGCGTGATCGGCGCCTCGCGCTGCAACGTCCTGATCTCGGGCGGCACGGGATCGGGCAAGACGACGCTGCTCAACTGCATGACCGCGTTCATCGACCCCACCGAGCGCGTCATCACCTGCGAGGACGCCGCCGAGCTGCAGCTGCAGCAGCCCCACGTGGTGCGGCTGGAGACCCGCCCGCCCAACCTGGAAGGGCAGGGCACCATCACCATGCGGGACCTCGTGAAGAACTGTCTGCGGATGCGTCCCGAGCGGATCATCGTCGGGGAGGTCCGTGGTCCCGAGGCGTTCGACCTCCTGCAGGCGATGAACACCGGCCACGACGGCTCCATGGGCACGCTGCACGCCAACAGCCCCCGCGAGGCGATCAGCCGCCTGGAGTCGATGATCACCATGGGCGGCTACGGCCTGCCCTCCAAGACCATCCGCGAGATGATCGTCGGCTCCATCGACGTCATCATCCAGGCCGCCCGCCTGCGCGACGGTTCCCGCCGCATCACCCACGTCACCGAAGTGGTGGGGCTGGAAGGCGACGTGGTCATCACCCAGGACCTCTTCCTCTACGAAATCTCAGGCGAGGACGCCGAGGGCAAGGTGGCCGGGCGTCACCGCTCCACCGGCATCGCGCGCCCGCGCTTCTGGGACCGCGCCCGCTACTACGGGCTGGAGCGCGAGCTCGCCGAAGCGCTGGACGCGGCCGAGTAGGCGCCCGTGGACCCCAACCTCGTCTTCCTGGGCGTGGCCGTGCTGGCCTTCGCCGCCGTCGGCGGCGTGGGCTTCGTGCTCGCCGGTAACGGCGCGGCCTCCGACGCGCGCACCGCCAAGCGAGTCCAGGCCCTCTCCGGCGGCCCCTCGCGGTCCGACCGGGCGGCGCGGGCGGCCAAGCCCGCCGGCGAGGCGGCGGCGCTGCGCCGCAAGCAGATGCTCGCCAACCTCAAGGCCGTGGAGCGGCAGGAGCGGAAGGCCAAGCTGACGGTGGAGGGCCGCATCCAGCAGGCCGGGCTCTCGTGGTCGGTGCGCAACTTCTGGATCGGGCGTGTCATCGTGGGCCTGGTGTTCGGCGCGGTGGCGCTGGCGGTCGGCCGCAACCCTCTGATCGGACTGGGCGTGGCGTTCGTCGCCGGCTTCGGTCTGCCGCTGTGGCTGCTGGGCTCCATCAAGAAGAAGCGCCACAAGGCCTTCACCGAGGAGTTCCCCAACGCGATCGACATCATCGTGCGCGGCATCAAGTCGGGCCTGCCGGTGTCGGACTGCCTGAAGGTGATCTCCACCGAGAGCCCCGACCCCTGCGGCATGGAGTTCCGCAAGCTGGTCGAGAACCTCGGCATGGGGCTGGGCCTCGACCAGGCGATGGACAAGATGTACGCGCGGATGAGCGTGCCCGAGGTGCGCTTCTTCGCCATCGTGCTGGCCATCCAGCAGCGCTCGGGCGGCAACCTGGCCGAAGCGTTGGGCAACCTCTCCGCCGTGCTGCGCGCCCGCAAGCTGATGCGGGAGAAGATCAAGGCGATGTCGGGCGAGGCCGTGGCTTCGGCGGCCATCATCGGCGTGCTGCCGCCAGGCGTGATGATGCTGGTGACGATCACCTCGCCCAGCTACATGACGCCGCTGTTCACGACGTCCACGGGGCACCTGGCGCTGCTGATCGGGGCGGCCATGATGTCCTTCGGCATCTTCGTCATGCGCCGCATGATCAACTTCAAGATCTGAGGGGGCGCGGATGGACGACGGCCTCCTCGTCGCGATCGTGCAGCCGGCGAACCTGATCGGGGCGGCGGTCGCGATCCTGACCTTCGCGACGGTGCTGACCATCGCGCTGCCGCTCTTCAACGGCGACCGGCTCGACGCGCGGATGAAGTCGGTCGCGAACCGTCGCGAGGAGCTGCGCCGGGCCAGCCGCGCCGCCATCGTGGGCTCCGGCGGCAGCCTGCGCCGGACAGACGACAGCGCGTTCAAGAACATCGTGGAGCGCCTGCAGCTCTCGCGGCTCCTGGAAGACCCCAAGGTGGTCGAGAACCTGATGCAGGCGGGCTATCGCGGGCCGCGGCCGGTCACGACCTTCTACTTCTTCCGCTTCGCCACCCCGTTCGTCTTCGCCGCCATCGCGCTGTTCTATGTGAACGTGGCCAAGGCCGACATGCCGCCCATGATGAAGATGTGCGCGGTGATGGGCGCGGTCGTGGCGGGGTTCTATGGGCCGAACATCTACATCAAGAACCGCATCGCCAAGCGGCGCGAGTCCATTGTCGGCGCCTTCCCCGACGCGCTCGACCTGCTGCTGATCTGCGTCGAGAGCGGCATGTCGATCGAGGCCGCGGTTCAGAAGGTCTCGGGCGAGATCGGCGGCCAGTCGATCGAGCTGGCCGAGGAGCTCACCCTGCTGACGGCCGAGCTCAGCTACCTCCCCGAGCGCCGCACGGCCTACGAGGGCCTGGGCAAGCGCACCAACCCCCCCGGCATCAAGGCGGTCGCCACCGCCATGATCCAGGCCGAACGCTACGGTACGCCGCTCGGCAGCGCGCTGCGCGTGATGGCCAAGGAGAACCGCGAGCTGCGCATCGCCGCGGCCGAGAAGAAGGCCGCCCAGCTGCCCGCCAAGCTGACGGTGCCGATGATCCTGTTCTTCCTGCCGGTGCTTTTCATCGTGATCATGACGCCCGCGATCATGCGGGTCATGGAGTCCACCAAACCCAAGCACCCGCCCGAGCATC
>JASLDZ010000104.1 GCA_030151985.1 Caulobacteraceae bacterium
GCCACCCGGCCGACCTCCCCCGCCCAGCCGGCGCGGGCCGCCTCGGCCGCCTCCGAGCGGCGCCCGCGGCCCTCCAGCGCGGCGACGCGGACCGTCCATCCCGCCTCGGCCAGCCGCCGCGCCGCCACGAAGCCGTCGCCGCCGTTGTCGCCGGGGCCGCACAGCACGACCACGGGTCGGGGCGTCCAGCGCGCCCGGACCGCTTCGGCCACCGCCGCGCCTGCCCGCTCCATGAGCACCGCGAGGGACGTTCCGGCCTCGCCCGCGCTCCGGTCGGCGGCGCGCAGTTCGGCGCCGGTGAGGATCGGACGCGGCCCGTTCACAGCACAGCCCCTTCCGCTTCGACGCCGGCGTCGATCAGCGTCAGCCGCGCGCCGTCGGTCTCGAACACGACGATCGCGGCGTTGGCGGGGCGTCGCACGACCACTCGCTCGCTGCCGGTCGCCGCCGACAGCGCCGCGTTGATGGCGACGAAGTGGGTGAAGACCGCCGCGCCGGGCGCGGCGGTCACGGCGGCGACCACCCCGCCGCGCCACGCGGCGTAGTCGCCGCCCTCGATCGCGCTCCATTCCCCCTCGAACGCCCGGGCGAGCCAGTCGCGGCGGCCGTCGGACGGCAGGCCGGGCGGCGAGGCGATCTCCGCCACGCGCGCGTCGACCTCGGGCCGCAGGCCGGTCAGCGCGGCGAAGGGGACCGCCGTCTCGCGGCAGCGGCGAAGCGGCGAGGTGAGGATCCGGACCGGCGACGCGACCGCGAGCGCCCGCGCCGCCTCCTCCGCCTGCCGCCGTCCGAGCGCGCTGAGGCCGGGATCGGGGTCGCCGGCGCCCCAGGCCGTTTCGGCCTCGCCATGCCGCACCATCCACACCCGCACCATGGTCGCTCCCGCACCCGGCCTGCGCCGCCGCCCTCGTCTTGTAAGGTCCTCGCGCCGGCGCTCAAGCACCGCCGCGCAAGCGGGCGCCGGGCGCCCGTTCGCGAGGCGCCGCGTCCTCACGTCTGCGCGAGACGGAAGGCGGCCGCTTGAGCGCGCCCGCGCGGCATGCTCCATCGCGGCGCATGAAGAAGATCGAAGCCGTGATCAAACCCTTCAAGCTCGACGAGGTGAAGGAGGCGCTGCAGGAGCTGGGCGTGCAGGGCATGACGGTGCTGGAGGCCAAGGGCTACGGCCGCCAGAAGGGCCACACCGAACTCTACCGCGGCGCCGAGTACGTCATCGACTTCCTGCCCAAGATCAAGATCGAAGTGGTGGTGTCGGACGATCAGGCCCCGGGGGTCGTGGACGCCATCGTGGCCGCCGCCCGCACCGGCCGCATCGGCGACGGCAAGATCTTCGTTTCCGACGTCGCCGAGGCCGTCCGCATCCGCACCGGAGAGAGCGGCTCGGCCGCGCTCTAGCCCTCCCCTCGCTACATCCGCGCGCCCCCGACGGGCGCCGCAACGATCAGAAGGACCCTTCCGCCATGAGCACGCCCGCCGACATCCTCGCCCAGATCAAGGAGAAGGACGTCAAGTACGTCGATGTCCGCTTCACCGACATCCGCGGCAAGATGCAGCATGTCACCTTCGACATCGACCTCGTCGACGACGAGTTCCTCTCGGAAGGCACGATGTTCGACGGCTCGTCCATCGCCGGCTGGAAGGCGATCAACGAAAGCGACATGCTGCTGAAGCCGGACCTGAAGACCGCCTACATCGACCCCTTCTACCAGCAGACCACCATGTTCCTGTTCTGCGACGTGCTGAACCCGGACTCCGGCGAGCCCTATTCCCGCGACCCCCGCTCGATCGCCAAGAAGGCGCTGGCCTACGTCAAGGAGGCGGGCGTCGGGGACCAGGTCTACTTCGGGCCGGAAGCGGAGTTCTTCATCTTCGACGACGTGAAGTGGAACACCGCCGCCCACAACACAGGCTACAGCTTCGACTCGATTGAACTGCCCGCCAATACCGGCAAGACCTACCCCGAGGGCAACATGGGCGCGCGCCCGGGGCCTAAGGGCGGCTACTTCCCCGTCAACCCGATCGACTCCGGCCAGGACCTGCGCGGCGAGATGCTGGCGGTGATGCAGGAGCTCGGCATGGAGCCCGAGAAGCATCACCACGAGGTCGCGCCCGCCCAGCACGAGCTCGGCCTGAAGTTCAGCGACCTGCTCACGATGGCCGACCGGATGCAGCTGTACAAGTACGTCATCCAGAACGTCGCCGCCGCTTACGGCAAGTCGGCGACCTTCATGGCCAAGCCCTACTTCGGCGATAACGGCTCGGGCATGCACTGTCACCAGTCGATCTGGAAGGACGGCAAGCCGCTGTTCGCCGGCGACAAGTACGCCGGGCTTTCGGACATGTGCCTGTGGTACATCGGCGGCGTCATCAAGCACGCCAAGGCGATCAACGCCTTCGCCAACTCGACGACCAACTCCTACAAGCGCCTGGTGCCCGGTTACGAGGCGCCGGTGAAGCTGGCTTACTCTTCGCGCAACCGTTCCGCTTCGATCCGCATCCCGTACGTGTCCTCGCCCAAGGCCAAGCGGATCGAGGTGCGGTTCCCCGATCCCATGGGCAACCCCTACCTGACCTACGTCGCGCTCCTGATGGCGGGGCTGGACGGGATCGAGAACCGCCTCGATCCCGGACCCGCGCTCGACAAGAACCTCTACGACCTGCCGCCGCAGGAGCAGAAGAGCGTGCCGGAAGTGGCCGGTTCGCTCCGCGAAGCGCTGGAGAACCTCGACGCCGACCGCGCTTTCCTGAAGAAGGGCGGCGTGATGGACGACGACTTCATCGATTCGTACATCGAGCTGAAGATG
>JASLDZ010000108.1 GCA_030151985.1 Caulobacteraceae bacterium
TGGACAACCTCGAGTATCTGTCGTCGACCTCCGACAGCTCGGGCCAGGTGACGATCACCCTCACCTTCGCGCAGGGCACGAACCCCGACATCGCGCAGGTGCAGACGCAGAACAAGCTGCAGCTGGCCACGCCGCTCCTGCCGACCGAAGTGCAGCAGCAGGGCCTCGTGGTCGCCAAGGCCACGCGCAACTTCCTGCTGATCCTGGCGCTCTACGACACCGACGGCACGCACCAGACCGCCGACCTGGGCGACCTGATCGTCTCCAAGATCCAGGACCCCTTGAGCCGCGTCACGGGCGTGGGCGACACCCAGGTGTTCGGCGGCCAGTACGCCATGCGCATCTGGCTCGACCCCTACAAGCTGAACAATTTCAACCTCACCGCTCTGGATGTTAAGACGGCGATCCAGGCACAGAACGCGCAGATCTCCGCCGGTCAGATCGGCGCCGCGCCGTCGCCCCAGGGCCAGCAGCTCAACGCGATCGTGACGGCCCAGACGCGGCTGCAGACGCCCCAGCAGTTCCGCGACATCATCCTGAAGACCAACACCGACGGCTCGCTCGTGCGCTTGTCCGACGTCGCGAGGGTGGAGCTGGGGCAGGACTCCTACGGCTTCATCGCCCGCTTCAACGGCCACCCCTCCGCCGGCTTCGCCGTGAAGCTGGCGCCCGGCGCCAACGCGCTGAAGACCGCCGACGCGGTGAAGAAGGAGATGGCGCAGCTCTCGACGCTGCTGCCGCCGGGCGTCGCCTACACCTTCCCGGTGGACACCACGCCCTTCGTGAAGCTGTCGATCGAGGACGTCGTGAAGACGCTGATCGAGGCGGTCGTGCTGGTCTTCGTGGTCATGTACGTCTTCCTGCAGAACTGGCGGGCGACGCTGATCCCGACCATCGCGGTGCCGGTGGTGCTGCTGGGCACCTTCGGGGTGCTGGCGGCCTTCGGCTTCTCGATCAACACGCTCACCATGTTCGCCCTGGTGCTGGCTATCGGCCTCCTCGTCGACGACGCCATCGTGGTGGTCGAGAACGTCGAGCGGATCATGGAGGAGGAGGGGCTGGGGCCCAAGGAGGCGGCCAGGAAGTCCATGGGCGAGATCACCGGCGCCCTGGTCGGCATCGTGCTGGTGCTGGTGGCGGTGTTCCTGCCGATGGCCTTCTTCGGCGGCTCGACGGGCGTGATCTACCGCCAGTTCTCCGTCACCATCGTCTCGGCCATGGTGCTCTCGGTGGCCACGGCGCTGGTGCTGACGCCCGCGCTCTGCGCGACGCTCCTGAAGCCCGTCCATAAGAAGAAGAGCGAGAAGGGCTTCTTCGGCTGGTTCAACCGCCACTTCGACCGGAGCGCCGCCCACTACGAAAGCTTCGTCAAGCGGATGATCTCCGCCTGGATCCCGTCGGCGATCGTCTACGCGGCGATCGCGGCGATCATGGTCTTCCTGTTCGTGCGCCTGCCGTCCGGCTTCCTCCCGGACGAGGACCAGGGCTCGGCCTACACCCTTGTGCAGCTCCCGCCGGGCGCGACCTTCACCCGCACCAGCGAGGTGCTGAAGCAGGTCGAGCACCACTGGCTGGTCGACGAGAAGGCCAACGTCTCGGGCCTCTTCACCGTGGCGGGCTTCAGCTTCGCCGGATCGGGGCAGAACGCCGGCATCGCCTTCATCCAGATGAAGGACTGGAGCGAGCGGAAGGGGAAGAAGAACCGGCTGCCCGCCATCATCGGCCGCGCCTTCGGCAGCTTCAGCCAGATCCGCGACGCCATGGTCTTCCCGATCGCGCCGCCCGCGGTGCAGGAGCTCGGCCAGGCCAACGGCTTCGACTTCGAGCTGAAGGACAACGGCGGGGTCGGCCACGCGGCGCTGCAGGCGGCGAAGGGGCAGCTTCTCGGCATGGCCTCCGGCGACCACCGGCTGCAGGGGGTGCGGCCCAACGGCCTGCCCGACGTGCCGCAGCTCAAGGTCGATGTGGACCAGGCCAAGGCGACCGCGCTGGGCCTGTCGCTCGGCGACATCAACGACACGCTGTCGACCGCGCTCGGCAGCGCCTACGTCAACCAGTTCATCGACCGGGGGCGGGTGAAGCGCGTCTATGTGCAGGGCGACGCCCCCTACCGCGCCGCTCCCGACGACATCGGCAAGTGGTACGTGCGGGGCGCGAGCGGGACGATGGCGCCCTTCTCAGCCTTCTCGTCCACCAGCTGGATCTACGGTCCCGCCAAGCTCGAGCGCTACAACGGCGTGCCCTCGGCGGAGATCCAGGGGCAGCCGGCGCCCGGCGTCTCCACTGGCGCGGCCATGACGCTGATGGAGCAGTTCGCGGCCAAGCTGCCCCGGGGCATCGGGTTCGAGTGGACCGGCCTGTCCTACGAGGAGCGGCTGTCCGGGGCGCAGACGCCCCTGCTCTACACCTTGTCGATCCTAGTGGTGTTCCTGTGCCTGGCCGCCCTCTACGAGAGCTGGTCGGTGCCGATCGCGGTGCTGCTGGTGCTGCCGCTGGGGGTGGTCGGGGCCTTGCTGGCGACCACGGTGCGAGGCCTGAGCAACGACGTCTACTTCCAGGTGGGCCTGCTCACGACCATGGGCTTGGCCGCGAAGAACGCCATCCTGATCGTCGAGTTCGCGGAAGGGGCCGAGCGGGAGGGGAAGGCGCCGCGCGACGCCGCCATCGAAGCCGCGCGGCTTCGCCTGCGGCCGATCCTGATGACCTCCCTGGCGTTCATCGCGGGGGTCTTCCCGCT
>JASLDZ010000218.1 GCA_030151985.1 Caulobacteraceae bacterium
TTCGTCGGCAAGGGCGTGACCTTCGACACCGGTGGGGTTTCGCTAAAGCCCGCCGACGGCATGGAGGAGATGAAGGGCGACATGGGCGGCTCGGCCGCTGTGGCCGGGCTGATGGTGGCCCTTGCCGGGCGCAAGGCGAAGGTGAACGCCGTCGGCATCCTCGGGCTCGTGGAGAACATGAACGACGGGAACGCCCAGCGCCCTGGCGACATCGTCACCACCATGTCCGGCCAGACGGTGGAGGTGATCAATACAGACGCGGAAGGGCGCCTCGTGCTGGCCGATGCGCTCTGGTACTGCCAGGACCGCTTCAAGCCGCGCTTCATGATCGACCTCGCGACCCTCACCGGCGCCATCATCATCGCGCTCGGCAACGACTATGCGGGCCTCTTCACTCCCGACGATGAACTGGCCGACAAGCTGCTCGCCGCGGGCAAGGCGGAGAAGGAGGAGCTCTGGCGGATGCCGATCCCCGACAGCTACAACAAGAAGCTGGAGACCGCCGCCGCCGACATGAAGAACATCGGCGACCGCGCCGCGGGCTCGTCCAGCGCCGCGCTGTTCCTGAAGAAATTCACCAACGGACTGCCCTGGGCGCACCTCGATATCGCCTCCACCGCCTGGAAGAAGGCGCCATCCGGCCCGACCACGCCCGAGTGGGCGACGGGCTACGGCGTGCGGCTCCTCAACCGGTTCGTCGCCGACAACTACGAGGCTTGAGGGTCGAGACTCGGCATCACCTCGATCGCCTTGGCGATGGAGCCGTCGCGCAGGTAGATGCTGAGCCGGACGCCCGAGCCGGACCGCGCCAGACGGTTCGCCAGCCGCCGCGCGCACGCCTCCGCCGAGGCGCCGGAGTGGAAGACCTGAGGCTCGTTCGGGGCCCACTCTACGGTCCATGCCAGCTGGGAGGGATGTTCGCTCGGCCTAACAACGACTTCCTGCATCATCGCGCCCTCCTCGCTGGACGTTGGTGAGTGTGACCCTAAGCCGCTGATCCGACTTTCACATTTCCAAGCGTTGCGCGGGCGTGATGGTTTCAGGGCAGGAGGGCTGCCGCCGCGTCCCACCAGTCCGCGACAATCTCGGCCGCCGGACGCGCCAGCGCCAACCTCGCCGACTGTCCGGCCCAGGCCTGCATCCGGCTGAGGTCGCCGGCCTTCGCCGCGTCGGCGCGCATGGCGGTTGTGAGGTGGCGCTGGATCGGGTGCGGCGCGGGACTTGGCGCGTCGGGCTGGGCGACCGCGCGGGTATAGTCGTTGGCGATGGCGCGGCCGATGCGGCCGGAGAAGGCGCGGGTCGGCACGGTCGCCTCCGGTTCGAGGGTCGACAGCGCCTCCGCCCAGGCGGGGTTGGTCCCGGCTTCGGGGGTACGGAGCAGCCCCGTGCCGACCTGCACCGCGCTGGCGCCGAGGGTCAGGGCGGCGGCGATGGTGCGCCCGTCGGAGATCCCGCCCGCCGCGATCACCGGCACGTCCACGCTGTCCACGATGCGCGGCAGCAGACTGAAAAGCCCCACCGCCTGGCGATCCGCCGCGTCCTGATCGAAGGCGCCGCGGTGCCCGCCCGCCTCGAACCCCTGCGCCACGATGGCGTCCGCGCCGGCATCTGCCGCCGCGCGTGCCTCGGCCGCGGTGGTGGCGCAGGCGAACCAGGCGATCCCACGCGCCTTCATCGCCTCCACGAACGCGGGCGGATAGAGCCCCATGATCGAGGAGATCACACGCGGCCCCGCCGCCAGCAGCGCCTCGCACTGCGCCCCGAAGTCGGGCAAGGGCTGGTCGGCGGCGTCCTCGGCGGGGGCAGGGCCAAAGTCGGCGAGGAAGGCGCGCATCTTCGCTTCGGCCTCGGGATCGCGCGCGGCCGGCGGATCGGGGATCCAGAGGTTGATCTGGAAGCCGCCGTTCGAGTTTGCGCGGAACCGGTTCGACCATTTGCCGATCTGCTCGGGCGAGCTCACCAGGGCACCGAGCGCCCCCATGCCGCCGGCGTTCGCCACCGCCGCCGCCAACTCGGGCGGACAGGCGCCCGCCATTGGCGCCATGAGTAGGGGGACGCGAAGCCCGTAGGCTTCACAGAAGGCTTCGGCGCGGGCGCGGGCGGTCGGCATCGGAACCTCGCTCAAACAAATGCTTCAACCGGCAACTCCGGACGGTTCGGTGGGTTAGCGCTCGGGGGCCGGAGGGCGCGATGACCGATACGACGAGGCGAGGCGCGATGACAGCGGCGACTTTAGGAGCGGCGGGCGTCGCCACAGGCGCGGCGGCGCAGACGCAGGGTCAATCGCCCGGCGGCAAGCAGAACCCGCGCGACAAGCATCCCAAGCCGCCGTTCCCGGAGCAGCGGCAGCCCTGGCCGGGCCTTGCGGGTCGCATGAACCCTCGCCCCGATCACGGGGAGATGAGCTATGTCGGCTCCGGACGGCTTCGTGGTCGCAAGGCGCTGATCACCGGCGCGGACTCAGGGATCGGGCGCGGCGCCGCCATCGCCTTCGCCCGAGAAGGCGCGGATGTCGCTATCAACTATTTGCCCGAGGAGGAGCCGGACGCGCGGGAGGTGGTCGACCTGATCCGACAGGCCGGTCGCATCGCCGTGCCGATCCCGGGCGACCTCCGCTCCGAGCAGTTCTGCCATAGCCTGGTGGAGCAGGCGGTGCGCGGGCTAGGCGGCCTCGATATCGTGGTCTGCAATGCGGGCCGGCAGCAGGCCCGCGGCTCGATCCTCGACATCAGCACCGAGGACTTCGACGCGACGATGAAGACCAACATCTA
>JASLDZ010000162.1 GCA_030151985.1 Caulobacteraceae bacterium
AGGTCGGCGTGGGCCAGGATGGCGGCGTTCAGCACGCTGCCGAGGCTGGGCTCGTCGCGCGCGGCGCGTTCGGCCTCCTGGCGCAGCGTGCACCAGACCGGCGGCGGCCCTCCCGGCCGGACGACCTCGAGCGTCTTCGCCATCGTCTCCGCCCCTTCAGCGCGCGAGCAGCCGGGCGCACAGCGCCGGCTCGAGCTCGCCCTCGACCGCCATATGGTGAAGCCGCAAGAGCATCGCCACGGTGATGGAGTCTACGATGCGGCCGGTGACCGCCGCGTGAAGGGCCTCGCGGAAGGGGACGCGGGCGACGGCCAGCTCCTCCGTCGCCTCCGGAGCGGCGGGGCAGGGGGTCAGCCCGGTCGCGAGGAAGCCCACCGCCACCTCGTCGGACGCGGCGTTGGAGAGCTGCATGCGCAGGATCTCGCGCCACGCCGCGGCCTGGAGCCCCGCCTCTTCGGCCAGTTCGCGCCGCGCGCCCTCCAGCGGCGTCTCGCTCTTGGGCGCGCCGCCCTCGGGGATTTCCCACACGAAGTCCCCGTGCGGGAAACGCCACTGGCCCACCAGCGTCACCGTCCCGTCCTCGTGCAGGGGCAGGACGCCGGTCGCCACGTTCTTGAAGCGCTGGACGTAGTACTGCGCCGGCGCCCCCGTCGGCGCCGTGGCGTCATACTGCTCGATTGCGAACCACGGGTTGTCGTGCAGCGGGCGAGGCCGGCCCCGGTGCGACCAGGGCCGGCCGTGCGGCCGAAGCCAGGTCGGGGCGGGGGGAGCGTCGGTCATTGCCCCGAGCCCCTACACCGACTACGTGCGGCAGGCCCATTGCGAACGGTTCTCAAATCATGACCCTGCCCGCCTCCGCCGTCCCGCCCGCGCCCGAATTCGGCGCGCCTTGCCCGATCGCGCCCTCAGCGCCGACGCTGGCGCTGATGGCCGCCCGGCGCTCCGCCTCCGCCCAGACGCTGGGCGGGGAGGGGCCCGACGCCGCCCAGCTCGACGCCCTGCTGCGGCTCGCCGCCCGCGCGCCCGACCACGGCAAGATGACGCCCTGGCGCTTCGTCGTGCTGCGCGAGGGGAAGGCCGCCTTCGTCGAGGCCTTGCGCCGCCTCGTTCCCCACCAGCCGAACCCCGGCAAGGCCGAAGCGTCGCTGGCCAAGATCGCCGCGCCTCCCCTGGCGGTCGCGGTGCTGTCCGCGCCCCGCCCCGGCGGCAAGCCGGTGTGGGAGCAGGAGCTCTCCGCGGGCGCGGTGTGCATGAACCTGCTGCTCGCCGCCGAGGCCATGGGCTTCGGCGCCAACTGGATCACCGACTGGTACGGCTACGACCCGGCCGCGCTCGCGCTGCTGGGCGCCCGCGACGGCGAGAAGCTCGCCGGCTGGATCATGCTGGGCGCGCCGTCCGACCCCCCGCTGGAGCGCGTGCGCCCGGACATGGCGGCGCTGGTGAGCGAGTGGTCGGCGTAGGGACGAGCCTCGACCTATCCAGGTCGCCAGCGTATATACTGGTGGCTGTTATATAGACGGAGCCGCACATGGCGCTCAGCCTCAAGGATCGCGAGACCGACCTCCTCGCCCGTCA
The DNA here is from genome assembly GCA_030151985.1 of Caulobacteraceae bacterium. Classification (GTDB taxonomy): domain Bacteria; phylum Pseudomonadota; class Alphaproteobacteria; order Caulobacterales; family Caulobacteraceae; genus JASLDZ01. The sequence continues at coordinate 1,576 of JASLDZ010000162.1, forward strand.
GGTCGCGCAGCTTACTGGAGAGAGCCTGACGGAAGCGGTGCGCACGTCGCTGCGCGAGCGGTTGCATCTGGAAAAGCTCAAGCGGGGCGAAGGTCCTGGCCTTGCGCAAGACCTTCAGGCGATCGCTCGGCGTTGCGCCGCCTTGCCGGAACTCGACAACCGGACGGCGGAAGAAATCCTCGGGTACGACGAGAACGGCCTGCCCACCTGATGGTGATCGACAGCTCGGCCTTGATCGCCATCCTGCTCGGCGAGCCCGAAGAGGCCGAGTTCATCCGCGCGATCACCGCGGACGGCGTCCGCCTTCTATGCGCGGCCTCCAGCTTCGAGACCAGCATGGTCATCCTCAGTCGCCGGGGTGAGGAAGGGCTCGCCCAGTACGAGTCCTTTCGCCGCCGCGCCGCGATCCAGACCTTGAACTTCGAAGCCAGGCACGCCCCGATCGCCCTCGACGCCTTCCGCCGCTTCGGCAAGGGGCGCCACCCGGCCGGCCTGAACTTCGGCGACTGCATGTCCTACGCCCTCGCCGAATCGACCGGGGAGCCGCTGCTGTTCAAGGGCGAAGATTTTGCGCAGACCGATGTGAGGCGGGTCATCTGACAGTCATCGACCTTCCACGTCGAAGTGGAACATAGGGCCGTCCCAGCCCCGGCCGGTCCTGTCGCTCTCCTCCACGTCCGCCACGCCCGGACAGCCGTTCACCGCCCTGCGCCAGAAAACCAGCGCCCCCGGATTGGTGCGGGCGACCGCGACCTCCCAGCGGCCGGGCAGGAGGGTGAAGACGGCTCGGGCTGCGGCCTGGCCGACGCCCGCCCGGCGGTGCAGGCGCACGACGAAGAACTCCGCCATGTTGCGGTCGATCTCGCGCCCGGCGTGAGAGACCGCGTTCACCAGCGCGAACCCCGCCAGCGCGCCTCCGCGCCGGACCAGGAAAGCCGCGCGCGTGGGATCGCTCCACCAGGCGTAGAGCCACGGGTAGGCGGGGAGGCGGCCGTCCTCTCCCGGCTGGCCCTCGGGCCTCGGCCGGTCCGCCCACTGGCTCGAGAAGTCGTGGGCGTAGAGCTGGAACAGATTGGCCAGCGTCTCCCGCCGCTCCGCCCCGACCCGCTCGACCGAGATGGCCTCCAAGGCGGTCAGCCTCGGCCGCGATAGCCGGGCACGCCGGTGTCGGGCAGCCAAAGGCCTTCGGGCGGCGCGCCGGTCTGCCAGAAGACGTCGATCGGGATGCCGCCGCGGGGGTACCAGTAGCCGGCGATCCGCAGCCACTTAGGCGCGGCGACCTCCACGATCCGGCGGCCGATCCCGACCGTGCAGTCCTCGTGGAAGGCGCCGTGGTTGCGGAAGCTGGTCAGGTAGAGCTTCAGGCTCTTGCTCTCGATCAGCCAGTCGCCCGGCGCGTAGTCGATGACGAGGTGCGCGAAGTCGGGCTGGCCTGTCACCGGGCAGAGCGAGGTGAACTCCGGCGCGGTGAAGCGGGCGAGGTAGAGGACGCCGTCTTGCGGGTTGGGCACGCGCTCCAGCCGCGCCTCGTCCGGGCTCGCGGGCGGCTCGACGCTGGCGCCGAGCTGGGTGAGGGTGGAGGTGTCGGTGGTCATGGGGCGCAAATGCCGCCTCGCGCCGCGCACGGCAAGGGAACGACAGGATGGCCATGGACGACTACGCGGGCAGGGTGGTGCTGGTGACGGGCGCCTCCACGGGGCTCGGCCGGGCGATCGCGGTGGGCGCGGCGCAGCGGGGCGCCCGGGCGGTGATCGTCAACTACGCGAAGAGCGAGGCGGAGGCGCAGGAGACCGCCCGGCTGGTCAGC
>JASLDZ010000184.1 GCA_030151985.1 Caulobacteraceae bacterium
CGCCTTCAGCTCCAGCCAAAGCTTCAGCTCCGGCGGCGTGAGTTCACGACGCAGGCGACGCGCGCGCTTGACGGCTCCGGGCTTCAGGTCGCGCATCGCCCCCAGCGTAGCGCGCGCGGCGGGCCCCCTCCACCACGCCCTGCGGGCGCGGTCCCCCTCCCCCGCAGGCGGGGGAGGCCTGACGACGATCGCTTGGCCATCAGACCGCCCCCGCTTGCGGGGGAGGTGGCTGGAGCGAAGCGACAGCCGGAGGGGGGGAGCGCCCCGCCCACATGCTAGCCCGCACCGCCGACAACCTGTTCTGGGCCGCGCGCTACGTGGAGCGGGCCGATTTCGCCGCGCGGCTGCTGGACGCGGCCGCGCGCCTGTCCGCCCTGCCCGCCAGCTACTCCGGCGAGGAGGGCGCGGAGTGGCGCAGCTGCCTGGAGGCCGCCCACGTGATCGAGCCCTTCCTCGACGCCGGGCATGAGCCCACCGAGGCGGCCGTCCGCGAGTTCATGGCGTTCGACCGCGCCAATCCCTCGTCCATCGTCTCCTGCCTAGACCGCGCCCGCGCCAACGCGCGCGCCGTGCGCACCGCCCTCACGGCCACGACCTGGGAGGAGATCAATGGGGCGTGGAACGACATGCGCGCGATGCGCCGCCCCGTCGGCCACGAGGCGTTCGCCCGGTTCCTGGACTGGACCAAGAAGGTGGCCCTGACCTTCGACGGCTCGGCCATGACCACCATGCTGCGCAACGACGCGTACTACTTCCTGCGCCTGGGCGCCGCGATCGAGCGGGCGGACAACACCGCGCGGCTGCTGGACGTGAAGTACCACCTGCTGCTGCCCGAGCGGGAGCCGGTGGGCGGCGGGCTCGACTTCTTCCAGTGGACGACCCTGCTCCGCGAGGTGTCGGCGCTGACCGCCTACCGCTGGATCTACCGCGAGGAGGTGAAGCCCTGGCTGGTGGCCGACCTCCTGCTCCTGAACCGCCAACTGCCGCGCTCGGTGGCGAGCTGCTACGAGGTGATCGTGGGCGACCTCGACGCCCTGGCGGCGGACTACGGCCGCAGCGGGCCGGCGCAGCGGCTGGCGAACGCCACGCACGACCGCCTCTCCCGCGCCCGGATGGACGAGGTCTTCGCCCGCGGCCTGCACGAGTTCATCACCGACGTTCTGACGGCCAACGCGAACCTGGGCGCGGCCGTGTCCAGCCAGTACCTGTCGTGAGGGCGAACCCATGCGCATCCGCGTAGGCTACGAGACCGCCTACGCCTACGCCGCCGAGGTGCGCACGGCCGTGCAGGTCATCCGCATGACGCCGCGCCGCCACGACGGGCAGCGGATCGGGCGCTGGCGCGTGTCGGTCGACGCCGACGGACGGCTGCGCAAGTCCGAGGACGGCTTCGGCAACGTCGTCCACACCTTTTATCTCGCCAAGCCGACGCAACGCCTGCGCATCCTGGTCGAAGGCGAGGCGGAGGTGTTCGACACCGCCGGCGTCGTCTCCGGAGCGGCCGAGCCCTTCCCGCCCGTCGCCTTCCTGCGCGAGACCCCCCTCACCGCCCCCGATCCCGCGATCCGCACCCTGGCCGCGACGGCGGCGGCCGAGGAGGCGGATCCGATCGGGCGGCTGCACGCCCTGGTGCGCCGCCTGCGGGACGCGATGGACTACGACGGCGACGGCACGGGCCCCACCACCACGGCGGCGCAGGCGCTCGCGCTCGGCCACGGCGTCTGCCAGGACATGACGCACGTCTTCATCGCCGCGGCGCGGGTGCTGGGAGCGCCGGCGCGCTACGTCTCCGGCCATCTGGTGCGGGCCGACGGGCGGGTCGAGCAGGAGGCGGCGCACGCCTGGGCCGAGGCGCATGTGGAGGGGCTGGGCTGGGTGGGCTTCGATCCGGCCAACGGCGTCTCGCCCACCGATGCGCACCTGCGGGTCGCCGTGGGCCTCGACTACCTGTCGGCGGCCCCGGTGCGCGGCAGCCGAACCGGCGGCGGCGACGAGACGATGGACGTGAAGCTGAGGGTCGCGGACGCGGCGCGGCAGTCGCAGGCCTGAGCCATCCTCGCGAAGGCCGGGGTTGATCGGCCGCCCCGCCGCGCGCTAGCGAACCCGGCCGACCGAGCCGCGTTGGGCCGACGATCCCGGGGACCGCCATGACCTACTGCTGCGGCCTGCTCGTCGAGGACGGGCTGGTCCTGATCGCCGACACCCGCACCAACGCGGGCGTCGACAACATCTCCACCTTCCGCAAGCTGACGGTGCACGAGGACCTCGGCCACCACTGCATCGCCATCGCCACCGCCGGCAGCCTGTCGGTCACCCAGTCGGCGCTGAGCCTGATGCAGGAGGGGCTGCACAGCCCCGAGACCAACACGGTCGAGACGCTGGGCCAGCAGCCCAGCATGTTCCGGGTCGCCCAGTTCGTCGCCCTGGCGCTGCACAAGGCGACCAACGACGTGAAGGCCGCGCTGCAGCAGACGGGCATCGAGTACGGGGCCACCATGCTGGTCGGCGGACAGGTGCTGGGCGGCCCCTTGAAGCTGTTCATGGTCTACGGCGAGGGCAACTTCATCGAGTGCGGCGAGGACGCGCCCTTCCTGCAGATCGGCGAGCACAAGTACGGCAAGCCGATCCTCGACCGGGCGCTGCGCACCGAGACGGAGCTCTACGACGCGCTGAAGGTGGGCCTGATCTCGTTCGAGGCGACGATCCGCTCCAACCTCGCCGTCGGGCTGCCGCTGGACGTGGTCGCCCTGCGCCGCGACGCGCTGGCCGCGGAGCTGCGCCACCGCATCGAGCCGGACGAGCCGTATTTCCGTTCCCTCTCCGACAGCTGGTCGGAGGCGTTGCGGGTCGCGCAGGCGTCGATCCCCCGGCCGCCCTACGCGCCCGGCCCGGGCCCGGAAGACCGCGCCGGTCCGGCGAAGGACGCGCCCGGACCGATCTGAACCCGGAGTTTTTCTCGCCTCCCATCCAGAGCTTGTCGTTGGATTCGACGGACGGGATGCGCGACGAGGACGCCTGCGCGGTCGGCCGCGCCTTCGGCCGGAGTCCGCTCATGAAGGTCCTGCTGGCCTCCATTCCTTTGGAGGGCCGCCCTCTCGTCGTGCTCGACGGCGGCGCCGACGCGTCCGGC